>JBDRQW010000094.1:0-6455 GCA_043826085.1 Candidatus Beckwithbacteria bacterium
CTATATAACTTCACCAACTCTTCATCATCAACATGTCCCAAAAACTCAATTTTATCCCGAGCTTGCTTGCAGTGAGCTTGTCGAACTTGACGAGGGACCCCTTTTCGTAGTCTTTTTTCTTCGCTTCCCCATCCGGCACCGGCACCGGCAATTTTTAATTTCGTTCCGGTTTTAACCACCGCCTTAATCGCCAACTCCAACCCCTTACCCCCCACCAAACGAGAAATTACCAAATAATAATCTTGTTTACCCTGAGCAACGTCGAAGGGCTTCTCCACCCCTGGTAACTCCACTGGAGGATATATCACCTTTGCCTCTCTCCTATAAAACTTTTCTATCCTTTTTTTAACTTCTTTACTATTAGCCACAAAATAATCAACTCTCTGAGCGGTATTAAAATCATACTGCCTCATAAAGTGCCCCACAATCTGGCCATAAACTCTTACCAACCAAAACTTCTGCCACTCCATACTGGTTTTATAGCCATACAACCATCTTGGTGGCGTATGACAATAACAGAATTCTATTGGCCTCTTTTCTTCTAAAGTCTTATCACTCCTATCAATAGCCACAAGGGGTGAATACCCCTTGCTCTTCTGATTCTTTGCAAGCTTTAGGGGGCGAATGCCCCCCGAACCAAACCCCTTAGTCACATACCAACTAGCCGACGAAATCACTAAGTCATACTCGCTAAAATCAAAGCTACCCCAAATCCACGGTGCCAAAAATCGCAATGGCGAATATAACTTACCGGCAAAAAAAGGAATTTTAGAAACCCAACTCACTCGAATATCCTTCCCTTTAAACCTTCTTGCCGCCTCCGAACCCCTTTTACAAAACGCCGTATAAATTGGCGCCTCAGGATAAATCTCAGACAAGGCCAACAATACTCTCTCAGCCCCACCAAACTCATTCAAATAATCATGAACCAACGCTATCTTCATAACCTTAATTTTAGCCTATCTAATTCCTTATACAAATTCTCGCGCGTTGAAGCCCACAAAACTAAAACTGTATTTTTCTTTTTATCCACAAAATAAATTATTCGATAATCAACTCTCTGAAATACAAAATGAAGAGACCTCAACCTCTTGTATTTTCCCCTTAATCTCTCCCCTAAATCTTTATCATAAGCTAGTTTTTTTGCTTGTTTAACAACTTCCTCTTTTACCAACTGATTCATCTTTTTTACTTTTCGAAACGCGGCTGAACTCATCTCCACTGTATAACTCATGGTCAATCTAAAAGTTTATTTATCGATACTGTTTTACCTTTTTTATAATCATCAAGGCCTTTATCAATTATCTCACTAGCTTCCTCATTCAGCATCAAGGCCATTGTATCAGCTAAACTTTTATCTTTTTTTAATAAATCAAAAAAGGCCACCAAATATGGTCTACCCACCAAATAAGCCATTGGCTTTTTACCCCTCTTAATCAAAAAATTATTTCCCCTATAAAAAGATCTTTCCAAAAATTCACCAAAGTTCTGACGAACTTGATAAGAACTAACTGTTGTCAACATACTCCTCCTTATTTATTACACAAACTACACAAATTGTACAATAATCACCTCTCTCTGTCAACTAAAAAGTCCTATCTGACTATTATTAATCGCTGTAAGGGGTGAATACCCCTTACTCTTCTTATTCTTTGCAGATTTTACCCGGTGAATACCGGGCTTCTCTGTAAATATCTCCTCAGCTTTATCTGCCCAACTATCACTCGGTAATCTCTTAATTATCGAGTAAAACCCCAACTCTTCCAAAAAAGATATTGCCTTACTCTTATCATAATCACACAACACACATTTTTTAAGTTTTAAAGTGATCGGCACATCAAGAATAATAGTCGCCAGCATCTTGCTCTTCATCGCCTCCTCATAACCATTTATCAATTTTTCCATCACCGACTTTGATATTCCCTCCACATCACTATTAATAGCCGTAAGGGGTGAATACCCCTTACTCTTTAATTTTTTCTCGTTATTTAGGGGGCGAATGCCCCCCGCAATTCTTTTATACACCCCCTCAACTCCCCCAAACTTCTCTATCAAACCCACTGCTGTTTTTGGCCCGATTCCCTTAATTCCCGGAATATTATCGGACGGATCTCCGCACAAAGCTTTATAATCAATCATCTGTTTTGGCGTAAATCCATATCTTTCTTTAACTTCCCTTGTTCCATAAATCATAGCCGGAAATCTCCCCCTAGCCGGCACATAAACTTTTACATTACCATTGACTAACTGCATCGCATCCTGATCTCCGGTCACAATCATTGCTTCTATTTTTTTATCATAGGACTGCTTGGCCAAAGTTCCAATCACATCATCAGCCTCAAACCCCTCCACTCCAAAAATAGGCATATTTAAAGCTTTAACAGAGTCTTTAACCATACCTATCTGATCTATTAACTCCTTATCCGTCTCCGGTCTTTGAGCTTTATAGTCCGCAAACTCCAAGTGTCTAAAAGTCGGCTTGCCCATATCAAAAGCCACCGCAATATGGCTTGGTTTCAGTTCTTTAACCACACTTAATAAAATACTCAAAAATCCATAAACCGCATTAGCTTGCTCCCCGCTCTTGGTCTTTAAAGTTGGCGGAAAGGCGTAATACGCCCTATACACAATCGCATGCCCGTCTATTAAAACCAATCTCTTCCTCATGGGGTTATTCTATCACAGCTTCCTTTACTCCAACTTTAAATAAACTATAGACCAGGTCTTTCTTCCAGCTGATACCCCTCTATACCTAAGTCTAAAAATAAAGAACTTCCTGTTTCTTTTGGCATCAACCAATTTTCCCCATTTGGCAAAGGCTGTTCTTGTAAATATTTTATTATTTTAACTAATTCTGGCTGAAGAGAAACAACTTCTAACCTTTCACCCAAAGAAGTCACTGGATATAAGGGTTCAACCGCATCTGATACTATTACCCTCTCTCCTCTTAAAAAAGGTTTTTCTAATTCTTCAGATAATAATTCTGCTGCTGTTTTGCCCAGGCTTTTACAACAAGCATTAATACATTTATTAGCAACAAAAATAAATTCTCCTGCCCTACCTGAAACTAACCTTCTTATTGCAGCACTAGTAGTTCCTTCTCTGATTTCATCATCAACTACAATCACTGTGCTTTGTTTTTCAGTAATATAATCTAAAAATCTTGGATCTTCTAGCCTCACTGTTGCATTTCCACTATCTAACCTATCTCTAGCTTTTTCACAAACAGCAAAGTGACAATCTTGCCCTGTTTCTTCAGATATTGTCATCGCCATCCTTCGGCCAATCTGAGTCCTACCTTTATCTGGTCCAAAAACTATTGGATTAACTAGATTCTCTATACCTACTTGACTAAGCATAAAATTATGAGGATCAACCGGTAAAATAGGAAAACCCAACTTATTAGCATGCCTAATAATCTGACCAGAGTGTCCACCCACTACCACTGCTCCATCTACCAACCTAACGCCATCACTTCTCCTTGTTCCCGCTAACACTTGTATTGCTGTTCTTAAAGTGGTTGGTTGAGCAATTCTATTGCCAAATACATCTACAAAAGCATGGTCTTGTCTTTCATGAGGAAAAGCAGTCAAAACAGGAATTATCTGTTTAACTTCCCCTGTCCTCTTATACTCTCCAGCCAACGATAAAACCGAGATTAAATCCCCACTATCAAAAGCACTGGCTATTAAAAATAAAGTTTCAGGAACCTTACCAAAAACTTCACCTAAATTTTCAAGATTCCAAGGAACTTTTTGACCATCTCCATGCCTTTTTTGACGCCTAACCTCCAAATCTCCACACATCGATATCCCGCCACCAACTCCAGTGTTTACTATTTCTGAATTTCGAAATATTCTTTCTCGGCCTTCAAATACATTTTGCCAATGTATTCTCGCCTCCCATCCAAAACTTTCTTGTCCAATATTTGGTTCCCAATCAATCGAAGACGGAACAAATTTTTCTCCCCCCATAAAAAACACCCTCTCGGGCAGATTAACTTTAATCCATCTTACAGTTTAATTAACTAAACCGTCAATACTTACTTACCCCCCATCAACTTCTCAAAATCTTCCGCTTCCAGCGTCTCTTTTTCAAGTAAAGCCTCAGCCACTTTATCCAATTTTTTCCTATTCTTAGTCAAAATCTCCATAGCTTTTTTAGCTCCCGCTTCCACCAATTTTTTAATCTCAATGTCAGCCTTAGCCCTTAAATCCTCAGAAATTTGAGCCTGTTCATACCAAGATCCTCCCAAACCGGTTTCACTGGTTTGCGGACCCAAGTTAATTGGCCCCAAATCACTCATCCCCATCTGAATCACCATGCTTCTAGCCAACTCAGTCGCTCTGGAAATATCACTAGCCGCCCCGCTGGTTAACTCATTAAACACCAACTCCTCAGCCGCCCTGCCCCCCAGCAATGAGGCAATCTGCCCCAGCATCCTGGATTTTGTATCCGTATATCGATCACTCTTTGGCGGAATTAAAGTATGTCCCAAAGAACCCCCGCGAGACACTATCGAGATTCGATGAACTTTATCCATGTCTGGAATCAAACGAGTCACCATCGCATGTCCGGCTTCGTGATAAGCCGTCATCTTTAAATCATCTTTGGTTTGTTTTAACTTCTTCTCCGGACCCATCTTTACTTTCAAAGCCGCCTCTTCCAAATCAGCCATATCAATAACTGTCTTCTTATTTCTAGCCGCCGCAATTGCCGCCTCATTCAACATATTCTCCAAATCCGCTCCGCTAAAACCAATTGTCCTCTTGGCTATACTATCCCAATTAACACCAACTTCAAAAGGTTTACCCTTAGCGTGAATAGCCGTTATCTTCTTTCTGCCCTCAATATCCGGCATATCCAGCATTATCCTTCGGTCAAATCTTCCCGGTCTAATCAAAGCCGGATCCAATAAATCTCCCCGGTTCGTAGCCGCGATCACAATCACTTGTTGATTAGGAGAAAACCCGTCCATTTCCACCAAAATCTGGTTTAAGGTCTGCTCTCTTTCATCATGGCCCCCGGTCAAGGCTCTGGATCTCTGTCTGCCAATGGCATCAATCTCGTCAATAAAAATTATTGCCGGTGCTTTTTTCTTAGCAGTTGCAAAAAGATCTCTAACCCTTGATGCTCCCACTCCCACCAACATTTCCATAAACTCCGACCCTGCCATCGAGAAAAAAGTCACATCCGCTTCCCCGGCCACCGCTTTCGCCAAGAGCGTTTTGCCAACTCCACTCGGGCCCACCAAAATCACTCCCTTTGGCGTTCTCGCCCCCATCTTCTTATACTTTTTCGGATGTTTTAAAAAGTCCACCACCTCTTTAAGTTCACTCTTTGCTTCAGTTACCCCGGCCACATCCTTAAAAGTTATATCTTGCTTGCCTTTCATAAACAACTTAGCCTTACTCTTGCCAAAACTAAACAAACCGTCTTGACCTCCCCGAACTTGTTTAAACAAGAAAAGAAAGATCACTCCGGTCAAAACCACTGGCAGTAAAATCTCCAACATATTTGCCCAACCCTTAGTCATTGAGGTGTCTTTATTCTCAAAATTAACTGTAATTGGATCAATCCCGACTTTATCCAAAATATCTACAAAACTCTCCCCAATTTCTTTTCTTGACTCAATAATTCCTTCTTTGTCTTTATAGGTCACCAATATTCTCTCTTCTTCTACCTCTACTTTTTCAACCTTATCTTGCTTAATGTCAATTAATAACTGACTCATTCCTATCCTACCAATTGGTAATGGCCCGGCAAACATGCTCATAAACACTGGCGCAACAAAAAAGATTATCAATAACCACATCACCATTCTCTTTGGAGAAAAATTCACCTGCTTAATCTTTACCTTGCCCCCCGTCTGCTTCTCAATTATCTTTCGCAATTTATCCATCTCCGAAACCTTACCTTTATCTCGACTTCTTGGAGCAGATTTCTTTGTAACTTTTTTTTCAGCCATAGGTTGATTGACCTTTGACCGAGGTGCTTGTTTTTGTTTCGCCATCACCCGATTGTAACATAAATCAAACCACTACCAATAACTGTAAAGGGTAAATACATTCAAAATGCGTAACCTCAATTACTCAAGGTTCGTAACCTTGACTGATTATAGGCCTTCATCTAACTACCTCTTCAGCCCTCTCAGGGCTCACTCACTCGTGAGCCCTGAGTTTATCCACTACTTCTCTAGCCTCCCCTCCAAAAAGTCCTCATACCCCTGAAGATCAAGTAACCCTTGACCGGAAAGATTAAAGACTATGGTTTCCTCTTTTGCTTTTAGCTTGCACCGCTTAGCTTCGTCAATCACGGCCTTAACCACATGAGCCGTTTCCGGAGCCACCACCACCCCTTCAGTCTCAGCAAATAATTGAGCCGCCTTAAACACCGTTACTTGATCATAAGCCTTAGCTTCAATCAAATCTTTCCGGTGTAAAAAAGCTAAAGAT
>JBDRQW010000095.1:0-7086 GCA_043826085.1 Candidatus Beckwithbacteria bacterium
TCTTTAAAAAACGCTCTTTTTGGTCTAGGCCCCTCTGGCTATCCTTTCGAAAACTTTATAGCCAGACTACTGGAGAAGCTAGGCTACACCACCCAAACCCAGGCCATGATCCAAGGTCAATGTATCAAGCACGAAATCGACGTTATTGCTAAAAAAGATAACCAAGTTCATTTAATTGAGTGCAAATTTCACAACCATCAAGGTGTAAAAACTAGAGTCAAAGAAGCTCTCTATACCCAAGGTCGATTCGAAGACCTAAAAAAAGACTTTAACGCTGTTTGGTTGATTACCAACACTAGATTAACTACTAATGCTATCAAGTACGGCACCTGTAAGGGTATGAACTTACTTGCTTGGAACTATCCCAAAGAGGGGAGTTTGGAGCAGTTAATCGAAAAACATGATCTTCATCCACTAACTTGCCTCAACTTTTTATCTCCTCACGATCTTAGGCTTTTATTTCAAAATGACCTAGTTTTATGCAAAGACTTAAACCCATATAAAGAAAGTCAACTTCAGGACATGGGTTTAAATTCTGCTAAAGCCGGTCAAATTAAAAAAGCTCTTACTCAACTTCATTTTTAACTTTTCTTGCAATATCTTGCAATATCTTGCAAGAGGTGATACAAATAGTTAATGAAAATTAATTATAATTATCGCTCCACTGTTAAGATCAATCAAACACTTGAAAAATTAAGTATTAAAAAACAAGTTTTTGATCTATTGCCCCGGTTTCCTCAAATTGAACTTAACTTAAAGCGTCAATCTCTACTTAAAAGCTCTCTTTTTTCAGCCAGAATCGAAGGCAATCCACTTGAACTTAATCAACTTGGCTCAAGATCAACTAAAGATCTTTTAAAACTTGAAGTTTTTAATATTTTAGATGCATTAAACTGGCTTTACTCTAAAAGAAGTCCAAAAGAACTTAATCTAAAAATGATCTTAAAACTTCATGGTCTCGTTTTTAAAAATATCAAACCTTGTGGGAATTTAAGAAAAGAACCAAGCGCTATTTTTAATCAAGCCGGAGTAGCTATTTATCTGGCTCCGCCCCCGGACGAAGTCCCTCAACTACTAAGTAAGCTGATAACTCAAATCAATCAATCAACAAACCTCGGATCGGTCAAAGCAGCTATTCTCCACTTTGCTTTTGAAAAAATTCACCCCTTTTTAGACGGTAATGGTCGAGTTGGTCGATTGCTCTCAACCTTTATTTTAAAACAATCTGGCTTCGGCTTTCGTGGCTTAGTTAGCTTTGAAGAATATTTAGAAAATCATCGCTCTATTTATTATGACTTACTAGCCAACAATCAAAAAGACATTACTCAATTTGTTGAGTTTTTCTTAATTGCTCTAGATACAAAAGCCCAACAAGCTATTAAAAATATCAAGACCACCAATCAAGAAACCCCAGAAGACTCTCTCATGTCTCGTCGCAAAGAAATCTTACAAATTATTAGAGATCATCGATTAGTCTCTTTCAATTTTATTCAAAGACGTTTTTTAAGTATTTCCAGTCGAAGCCTGCACTATGATTTAAAGCATCTGATTAGTCGGGGATTTATTAAAAAAGAGGGTATAACTAAAGGCGCCTTATACTTTCCGGTTTAATTTTAAACTTGCACAATCTTAACTTTTCACAGTATAGTAGATATATTATAAAGGAGGTGAATTTTTAAATGGATGATCAAATGAACCCAGTCACACCGGTGACTGACACACCTATAGTGGACACACCTGTAGTAGATACTCCGGTTGAGCCCGTCTTACCTGGCGACGATCCGGTTACACCAGATCCTGTTATTCCAGTAATACCTGTTAGCGAACCTGTAACAGATACTTATACTCCTGAAACACCTGCCCCTGAAGCACCAGTTTCAGAAGAAGCTCCAGTAGTTACTCCTCCAACTGAGGAAACTCCTGTAGTCTAATTACTTTAGAAAACAAAACTTAACATTTTGGCACTTAACCCTGCCAAAATGTTTTGTATTTAAAGTTACGCCTGCCCACCTTTGGCTGGGAACTTTAAATTTACATGACTAAAATCAACCAAATTAAACAAAATATAAAAAATCGTGACCCAAAAACGGTTTATTATCTAGTGGTTTTTTTACAAAACTTAGCCATGTCAATGATGGTAACTAGTTATGTCTTGTTCTTATACTCAAAGGGGTTAGACCCTCTTCAAGCCAACTTAATCAACGCAGTTTTTATGATTGGCAACTTCTTTTTTGAAGTTCCCACCGGCGTTTACGCTGACTATTTTGGTAGAAAAAAATCTATTATGCTATTCTTTTTAGTTTGGGGCATAGCTCATTTTATCTACTTTTTTTCAAACTCCCTTCAAGGTTTTATTATTGCCGAACTAATCGCTGCCTTGGGTATAACTTTTATCACCGGTGCCCTTGATGCCTGGCTAGTTGACTCTGTTTCTGAAGGGGAATATGTAGGTAAAGTTGATTATATTTTATCTCAAGCTCAAGTTTACGGAAAAACCGCCTTTGTTTTAGGTGGTCTAATTGGTGGTTATCTAGCCACTATTAATTTAGCCGCCCCTTTTTTAGCTGAAGGTTTTGTCTCTTTGTTTGGTCTAGTTTTTACTTTAATTTTTGTTAAGGAAGACTTTATCAAACCGCAGGCTGTTAATCTAAAACAAGGCTTTATTGATACCAAAAACATTGTTAAGGACAGTCTTAAGTTTATTGTCAAAGAACCAACTGTCAAATGGTTAACTATTATTACCATGATTTCCTGGTTTGCCTTTCAACCCTTAAACATGTTTTGGTCACCTCGCTTTACTAATCTAGGCCAAGTTGACACCTCAGTTATGGGTTGGGCCTGGGTGGCTTTTTCTTTAAGCCTTATGCTTGGTAGTTACCTTATTAAGCGCTTTACTCAAACAAAACAAAGTTATCAAAAAATGGCCTATCTGACCTTTATACTTTTAGGTATTCCAGTTATCATCTCTGGATTACTACCTATTTTTCTACCTTCCTTAACTTTTTTTATTATCTATGAACTTGGTCGAGGCATGGAAAAACCTTTTATGTCAATTTATCTAAACCGCTATATTCCTTCAGATAAAAGAGCCACTCTCCTATCTTTTAACGGTATGCTGGGTCGTTTTGGTGCCGCCCTTGGTTTAATTGTTTTTGGATTTTTAGGCAAAGCCATTGGCTTTAGCTCAACCTGGATTATTAGTGGTTTTCTTCTACTAACAATCATCCCCATCTTCTATTTAAAGTTCTGCCTGCCCGCCTCTGGCTGGGAACTTTAAATATATAGTACAGAGCTCTAGGTTATTGACATTCGGTTTTAATTCGTGATTAACTGGTTCGGGTTATGTTCGAGATTATTAATCAGCCAATTAAAGTTCAAGCTCAGTTTCAACTTGGACAAATTAAACCAATTAATTTTTGTTGGCAAAATTCAGATTTTTTAGTAGATCAAATTGTTTTTAAACACACTCATCGTTTGGGTAAAGCTGTTTTACACACTTTTTCAGTTTTAAGCAATCAGATAACTTACGAACTCCAGTTTAACAACCAGACTTTAATCTGGAAATTACTTAAAATCTATGAATCGCCAGATCCTTCATGTTGACCTAAACAGCTTTTTTGCTTCGGTCGAACAACAATGTTATCCCCATTTAAGGGGTAAACCCGTTGGTATTATCAAAAGTCTTGGTCGCAGTTGTGTCATTGCTTGTTCTAACGAGGCTAAGAAGTACGGTCTAAAAACAGGCATGAACTTAAGCCAAGTTAAATCTCTTTGTCCTAAAATAATTTTACTTCCCGCCGACTTTCCTAAATATTCAGATGTTACTCGTCGATTTATTAATCTTTGTTCAAGCTACACCAACCAAATGGAAATCTTTTCCTTAGATGAGGTTTTTCTAGACGTTACCTCCACCTCTCGTTTATTTGGCGGCCCCCTACTTTTAGCCTATGACATTCAACAGCGTCTTAAAAAAGAGCTTGGTGATTGGCTTGGTTGTTCCATTGGTATAGCTAAAAACAAACTTTTAGCCAAAATTGCTTCCAATTTGACCCCCAAAAGATCAGTCTTTGTAGTTACCGACCAAACTCAAACTGATTTACTCGCCAAAGCTCCATTCGAGGAAGTTTGTGGCATTGGTTTTAGATTAACTAAAAGACTTAAAACTATGGGCATTGTTTCTTTGCCTCAAATCCTCTCTGCTTCAGACAAAAAACTTAAAATCGAATTTGGACCATTTTGGAGCCAAGAACTAAAGCGTATCGCTAGGGGAGAAGATGACTCTAAGTTAGTCACTATCAAAGATCTCCCCGACGCTAAATCAGTTTCCCGAACCTACACTCTATATAAAGACACTAACGATCAAAACCAAATCAAAGCTTTAATTAGAAATTTGGTCGAAGAAGCCTGTTTTAAATTAAGAAAAATGGGTTTAGTCGGTCGCCAATTTGGTATTAGTGTTAGGGGCGATCATTTTTTAGAAAGTAAGCACCTTACCACCAAGACCTTTACTGATGACAGTCAACCAATTTTTAAACAAGTTTATAAGATCTTTAAGTCTTTCAACTGGCCTCATCCGGTTCGCTTCGCCGGTATTTGGATCTCTCTCTTAACCAGAAAAAACTATCTTTCTCTACCTTTATTTAAAGAAGATATTATTAGAAACAAGCTCATCAAAACTATTGATAACATCAATGATATTTATGGTCACCATACCGTCCACCCGGCCTCCATGCTCTCTTCAAAAATCATCCGCCCGGAAATCAATGGCTTCCTCGGCGACAAACAATTCCATTTAAAGTTCCGAACTTTAAATGGAGTATGATATATTTGATATATGCCCAGTATTTATTATCATCGTAACTTCAAACCACAATACTTCTATCATATCTTTAATCGTGGTGCCTATAAAAACATCATTTTCCTCGAGAAATCAGACTATGAAACTTTTATAGAAATTCTCTCATATTACTTAAAATTTCCTGATGCCAGACACTACAACTATCAAAACATAGTCACCAAATTTAAAGTTCCGAACTTTAAATATACGATTCATTGTGTGGCTTATTGTTTAATGCCTAATCACTTTCACTTAATCTTAAAACAACTTCCCAATGCTAATATAAAAACAAATATATCCAATTTAATGCGTCGACTATCTATTACTTATGCTATTTATTTTAAATATAAATATAAACATTCTGGATCTCTTTTTGAAAGTAAGTTTAAAAACGTTACCGTAGATTCAGAAGAACAACTTCTTTATTTTTCTAAATATATTCATCAAAATCCCCAGAAATTAACCAAAAAACTCTCAAGCTACCCTTATTCTTCTTACCCTGCTTTTATCAACAAAGTTAAACTACCTGAGTGGCTCCATCCAGAATATATATTTAAACTTCAACCAAATTACCAAAAATTTGTAGAAACTCAAATGAAAGAGAGAGAAACTAAGCAAATCAAAGCTTTAGTTTTAGATAATATTTAAAGTTCCGCCTGCCTGCCTTTGGCTGGGAACTTTAAATTTATAATATAATACTCCAGGTTATTGACATAGCATAAATTATAGTCTTAAATGATTTTATCTGCCCAGAAAGACTGGGCTTTTTATTATGCAAGCAATCAGTATTAAAAAAACTATAAATTAATTCTACCGACGTTTGGTCGGTTTTTTATTAAAGGAGGTGAAAAATAAATATGAAGAAAATACTTTTAAGTATTTTTGCTATTACTACTATTATAAGTTTGGTTGGTGGTGCTGTTTATGCTGCCTTTTCCAACAAAGCAACCAGTGGACCTAACACTTTTGCTACAGGTAATGCTGATTTAAAAATTGCCATTGATACAGATAAAGATGGAACTAAAAGTGCTTGGGATGATTCAACCGCTCCCGCATTTCCGGAAAGATGGACTAATCTTTATCCGGGTTGGGAAGATTCCTATTGGATTTATTTAAAGAATGAAAGCAGTTCGCCAATTACTTTAAAAATTCTACCAACAGTTGATATCACCGATTATGATATTGCAGATTTGTGGGACGATGTTTATATGGAAATTACCTGGCTAGGTGGTGGTAATTCAACTGGTAAGTATAGTTTAAGAGCGTGGACAACAAATGCAGGTACTTACTTAGAGCCAACTTTAGCCAAAGGCGCTGAAGCCGGTCCATGGGTGGTTAATTTTAGTATATCTGAAAATGCCGGCAATGAAATTAAAGACGGTAACATTGTTTTTGATTTAATTTTTGACGGCATTCAGGTAATAAATTAAAAAACCTTACTGCAAACCTGCCCATTTTTATTAAAAATTTAGTTTTATTTGAAAGAAGGTGAAAAAATATGACAAAAAGAATAATTTTAAGTTTAGCAATGATTGCTTTAACAATTGCCGGCGTAACCAGCGCCACTGTAGCTTATTTTAGTGATACAGCAATCAGCACCGGAAATACATTTACTATGGGAACGGTAGAAGTAGAACACATTGACGGACTACCTTTTCTATTTGAAAATATGATTCCGGGCGAGCAAAAAGAATCAGAGATTATAATAGTTGAAAATACCGGATCGATGCCTATTGACCTTTATGTTGGCCAGAAAGCCACAAGTGGTACCGGTGATTTTAAGGATGTTGTTGATTATGCCATTAACGAAGTTCTAGGGAATGGAACATTTGTAAAAACTTGGATTAATTGGCAGCATGTTAGTTTTCTTTTCAGCACTTGGAATAAAGTTGGAGAAAATATACCGACTGGCGAGTTTAGGTATTACAAAGTGTATGTAAAACCACTTGATACGATGGAGAATGAACATCAAGGAGATAGTGCAATAACTGATGTGTTTATTCATGCTGTTCAAGCTGGATATTCAGCGCCAAGCACAGAGCCTTGGATATATACACCATAATAAACGTATTTAATGCTTTTTCGGTTGCTTAAAAAGGGCTTTTAACATAAGCCTGATTTAAGCAACCAATAAAGGTTTTAAATTATGATTAATAAAAAACTTAAAAAAATAGGCAATATTCTTCAATCAATAATTACCGTGGTTTTAATTTTAGTGGTTTTACTTCTTATTTTTACAGCCTTTAATC
>JBDRQW010000096.1:0-4230 GCA_043826085.1 Candidatus Beckwithbacteria bacterium
ACCAACCGCTTTAATTACTTGGCAAAGTAACACAGAGGTGTCTTCAATTGTGACTTACTACCCGCAAGAAACTCCTTCACAAGCCAGAGACGAGGTTAATGTTGAGTTAACTAAAGGTGCTCATAGAATGATTGTCAGGGGGTTAAAACCTCAAACTCCATATATTTTAGTGGTTAAAGGCAGAGATAAAATTGGCAATGAAGCTGTTTCCGATAGCCAGAAATTCACCACTGCAACTGACACAAGACCACCATTAATTACTGATTTACGAGTAGAAGGTACTGCTATTCCGCAAACTGCCGGTACTGCCCAAGAATCAGTCGGTCAAATTGTAGTAACCTGGAATACCGATGAACCGGCCACCGGCCAAGTTGAGTTTGGCGAAGGCACCGGCTCCAATTACTCTCAACGTACCCAAGAAGATAGTAACCTAACTTACAATCATGTGGTGGTTATCTCTAATTTGGCCACTTCCAAGGTTTATCACTTGCGGGCCATCTCTAAAGACTCAGCTGAAAATGAAGGTCACTCGGTTGATACCGTCACCATTACTCCCAAGGCAACTGATAATGCCCTTAATTTGGTTATTAGTGGTTTACAACAAGCCTTTGGCTTTTTAGGAGGTTTAAAACAATGACCAACACTAATCACCAAACCGCTATAAAAATTGACCAGGTATCTAAAACCTTTCATGTTGGTGTGCAAGACGTGCAAGTCTTAAAAGACATTACTCTAGAGATTAAAAGTGGGGATTTTGCGGTCATCTTTGGCCCTTCCGGTTGTGGCAAGTCAACTTTATTACATATTATTTTAGGTCTAGAGGAACCAACTAGTGGCAAGATTAGTATTTTGGGTCAAAATTTATACGGACAGTGGGATGAAGATGAACGAGCCAATTTTCGTAAACAAAAAATTGGCATGGTTTACCAACAACCTCGTTGGATCCGGGCCTTAAATGTGGTCGAAAATGTAGCTTTTCCATTATCACTTTTAGGTGGCGATAAAGCAGTGGGTTTGAACAAAGCTATGGAGGTATTAAAGTTAGTTAATATGACCGAGTGGGCTAATTATTTTCCAAGTGAACTATCAAGCGGGCAACAACAAAAAGTAGCTCTGTCCCGTGCTTTAATCACTAATCCTGAGATTTTGATTGCCGATGAACCTACCGGTAACTTAGATTATGAATCAGGCCAAGAACTAATGGAATTACTAAATGGTTTAAATCAAAAAGCCAACAAGACTTTTTTAATGGTGACCCATGACTTGGAGTATATAAAATTTGCCAAAACTACTGTTGAGATGTTTGACGGTCAAATAAAGAATGTTTACCAAGGAAAAGATAAACACCAGTTATTAAATAAGCTACCAACCAAACGGGGTTAACATGACTAAACTTAAACTAAAATTTAAAAAAGCAATGATAAGTAGCTGGAAGATGACTTCTTTTACTTGCCTTTTAATTTTATACCTTATTAACGAGGTAATTGGTTTTATTAAAAAACGGTTAGCAAAATTATTCAAACGCCAATTAAGTACTCAGCCAAGTAAGCTAATGCATTATTGGCAATCAGTTTATTTAAAAGCGATTAAGGCACTTGATGCTAATCGCAATGACTCTATCTCCAGAATGGATTTAATTGAACTATCAGTGCGAAACTTAAAATCCAAAAGAACTCGTACCATGGTAACCATTGGTGGCATGGCCATTGGTATTGGCGCCATTGTATTTTTAGTCTCCATTGGTTATGGTTTGCAAGACTTGGTAGTGTCTAGAGTCACTCGTTTGGAAGAGATGCGCCAAGCCAGTGTTTCACCCCAAGCCGGTAGTCAATTACGCCTTAATGACAAAGCTTTGTCTGATTTTACTAACTTACCAGAAGTCAACTCGGCTCTGCCGATTATCACCGCAGTCGGGAAAATTAGCTACCAAAACTCAGTCTCAGATGTGGTGGTTTATGGAGTTACTGCCGATTATCTTCACCAATCAGCCATTAAGCCATTAAGAGGTAAAATTTTTGACAACAACCAACTAACCAGTTCTACTGAAGATTTACCCGGGCAAGTGGCCGGAATCTCTACCGAACGCAGGCTGGGGGGAATTGGCGAGGAAATCAATCAGGTTGAGTACTTGATTGATCCGGGTATTTGGGTCAGAGTCAGAAGCGGGCCTTCAGCCGATACTGAAATTATTGGTTACACTAAGCGAGTCGAGGGTTATTCCCAAGCTATAGAAGTTTGGGGTGATGGGTATTTGACTGAAGATGGTGCCGGCAAGGCTGGTTTTGATGAAGATGGCAAGACTTTAGGTAAGTGGTTAAGCGCAGGTGTACTGCTTTGGCAAAAACAAGCTTGTGACCCAGAAACAGAGGGCGATTGTGAGGCTGGCAAGTACATAGTGGATCGCAACGAAGATGGTGTTCAGATTCAAACGGAAGGTTATATTGGTGAAATTAATTTATCAGTTAACTACGTCAATCTTAAGCCTGGTCAGGTTTTGGGAACAACGAATGAAGCTATTGATTGGGTTGAGATTGCTTCTGAGGCGGGTGTTGTCCAAGAAATTAAACTGCAACAGATTGAGTTATCCCCGGATACAGTCCGCGAGGCCGTGGTAAATCAGGCCATGTTGAATGTTCTGGGTTTAAATGAAAACGAGGCCGTTGGGAAAATCTTTTCAGCCTCTTTTGTGGTGGTGGATGAACTGCTAGAAAACCAAGACAATAAAATTGAATCAGTCCCAGCCGACTACACCATCGTGGCTGTAATTCCTGAAGGGAAAAATCCACTGTTCTACATTCCCTTTATTAATCTTAGATCACTGGGAATTGTTAACTACTCTCAAGCTAAAATCAGCACCGAAACTCAAAAAGGGTTGGCAGATGTAAGAAAACAAATTGAAGCTATGGGTTATATCACCCAATCGGTAGCCGATACTGTTTCACAAATTAATTCCTTGTTTGCTACCGCCAGAACTATGTTTGCCTTGTTGGGAATGGTTGCTTTAGCGGTAGCAGCCCTGGGAATGTTTAACACCTTAACAGTCTCACTATTGGAGCGTACTCGTGAAGTAGGTTTAATGAAAGCCATGGGAATGAGATCCGAAGAAGTTAAAGAATTATTCTTAACCGAGTCAATGGTAATGGGTTTCTATGGTGGGATTTTGGGAATTGTTTTGGGAGTCCTAGCTGGAAAACTCCTAAGTTTAATTTTAACTATATTTGCTCTCTTTAGAGGAGCCGGGGTAATTAATATTTCTCACGTCCCCTTTTTCTTTATATTGCTGATTGCGGTTTTATCACTTGGTGTAGGTATTGCCACTGGTATCTACCCCGCACGCCGTGCTACTAAAATCTCTGCACTTAATGCTTTAAGATATGAGTAAGTCTCCTTTTTTCTCTGCCAATAATTAACGTTATTTACCGTAATTCAAAGCTTGCCCTTGGGTCGATTATCAGTTAACATGAACATGAAGAGGTTCTTCTCCTGCCCTTATGTCCAAAAAAAAATTAACAAAACATCATCAAGCTCAATCTTCTTCTCAACTTCCAACCGCCTTAGTTGCCGGAGCTGCCGGTTTTATTGGTTCTCATCTCTGCGAAAATTTAATTCATCAAAATTGTAAGGTGGTCGCTATAGACAATTGGACTACCGGTAAAAAAAATAACATCAAAAAGTTATTAA
The DNA here is from genome assembly GCA_043826085.1 of Candidatus Beckwithbacteria bacterium. Taxonomy (GTDB): domain Bacteria; phylum Patescibacteriota; class Microgenomatia; order UBA1400; family CG1-02-47-37; genus CAXBYZ01. The sequence continues at coordinate 3,682 of JBDRQW010000096.1, forward strand.
AAAAAGATAACTTTATTTTTATCGAGCATGACTTAAACAAACCATTTAAATCCCCTGTTCCAAGAGTAGATTATATTTTTCATTTAGCCGGAATTGAAAGTTATATTAATGGTAAAGACGTTAGTCTGGAAACTTTACTGGTTAATTCTCTTGGCACTAAAGAGCTTTTAGAAATTGCCAAACAACAAAACTCTAAATATTTATTGGCATCAACCATTGACATTTTTCAAGGTTTTCTTTCATCCACTAATTTAGATAAATATTTTGGTGACAATCACCAAAAAGAAGAGGCTTATTCTCATCACGAAGCTAAAAGATTTTCCGAAGCTTTAACTTTTGAGTATGTTAATCGTTATAACTTGGATGCCCGTATTGTCAGGCTTGGTAATGTCTATGGTCCAAGAATGGACTTGGAGGCTGGCAACGATATCGCTAAATTATTTTCAGATTTTAAACAGGGGACTAGCCTAAAAATTTATGGTCAAGGGTTAACTCAGCTTTACCCCACCTATATTTCTGACATAGTTTATGGACTTACCAAGGCCATGT
>JBDRQW010000097.1:0-2941 GCA_043826085.1 Candidatus Beckwithbacteria bacterium
TTCTTTAAATAGTTATATTGAAAACATTCTAGCTGACAAGCAAGTTGGCACTAAAGTTAATTTAGTCGGCCATAGTTTTGGTGGATTGGTTTCTCGAACTTATGGTCAAAAATATGGCTATGACAAAATTAATAAACTGGTAACTTCCGGTTCCCCTCATGAGGGAGCAATTTCAGCGTGGCAAGGTTGGTCTGGGGCAGAGGTTGGAGACAGATGGTCTTGGCAATGGATTGCCTTACAACTTTATCTTCAAATTCATAAAAATAACTACACCTCTCCGGTAAGCGCCATTCAAAACCTCTCCCCCAGTTTAAGTAACCTAACTCCAATTTTTGATTTTGCTAAAGACAGTGACGATCAAGTTATCAATGTAACCACCATGAACTCTTTTAATAGTTATCTTGATAACTTAAAAACTTCGATTGTGGCTGGATTGAAGGATTTGATGTTTAATATTGCCGGTAATGAAAATAGTAATGAAGATTCTATTGAGTGGGTTAAGCTTGGTGATAGAAGTCTGGCTGACAAATTACTGGGTAAGTGGTCAGATGGTAAACCCACTTCTTTTGAGTACACGGATAAAGGCGATCTAACTGTGCTTGATAAAAGTGCTTTAGTGGACGGTGTTTCTCAGGAAATTGTGAGTGCCAGTCACGTTGAGTTAATGGAAAATTCTGTTGGGATTCAAGCGATTTTAGATGCACTTGAAATTACCGATTTTTCTCCGGCAAGTGGAAGTAACAGTCCCAATAGAAACCCGGCTTTGATTTTCTTTTTACACTCCCCTGCTAATATTAAAGTGACCGCACCTAATGGAGCGCAAGCCGGTTATGGAGTTAGTTCTCCAATGAGCAATGCGATTTACTCAGAGGTTGATAAGTTACTGGTTATTTTTGATGCGATTGAGGGAGATTATAATTTGGAGGTGGTTGGAACCGGTAGTGGTGATTATAGTCTTGATATTGGCCAACTAACTATTAATGGTGAAAAGTGGAGTTCCACTAAAGATAGTATTAATAGCGGTGAAACTGATACTTATACTCTAAGTTTTAATACAAACAATCCAAAAGACTTTCCACTTACTGATGTTACCGGCAAGATCCAACTTAATTTGGCTAAAAATAAACTAAATGAGTTAAAAGATTATATTAATGCTCAAACTTTTTCGACGGCGTATAAAAGACAGCTACTTCGCGATATTGATAAATTGATAGTGATGATTGATCGAGCGATTGGTTATATTGATGCTAATAATTATTCTAGAGCTTATCGATATGCCAGAGCGGCAATGACGGGAAGTTATTCTTTGCGAATGAAGGTAGATAAATTGGGCCAGCGCGGAAGGATTAGTGATAGTATTAAGGCTAAGATTAAAGCGATGAGTCATGAAGCCGGAATCTTTTCGATGGAGGGATATATTGTTACTTTGGATCAAAGCGGCAAGGGGCCAAACCAAAATCAAGCCAACCGAGAGATTAATGTAGCTGATAAGACAAAAGCAAAAGTTGAAAGCCGAATTTCTTCCAATGGAGAAAATCATGCTTTAGGACAGGCTTTTAATTTGAGTCAGGAAATGCTTTCGGATAGTCAAACTTCGATTAGCAATGGAGAATTTTCCAGAGCCTCGGCCCAAGCTTTGTTATCCAGGTTGTTGAGTTTGGAGTCTGCTAGGATAAAATAGATAGTTAATGAGTTTAATTGAGAAAAGGATTTTTGGAATAATTTTGGCTGTTTGTTTATTTCTATATGTTGCTCACTATTTAGTGGTAGGCAATATGGTTTGGGGAGACGGACGCTACTATTATTCATATACAAGATCATGGGTAATTGACCAAGATATTGATTTTACAAATGAATCGCAAACTCAACCATTATTCTTTAACTCAATTGTTACTCCGGCCGGTAAACTACTAAATAAATACTCAATTGGCACACCGATTTTATGGTTGCCTTGGTTTGGGTTAGCTCATTTAATAAGCCTTGGTTTGTCTATAGTAAGCCGTATTCCGGCTGATGGATATCATCATCTTTATAGAGTTTTTGTTGGACTTGGGTCAGTTTTTTATGGTTGGTTGGGAATTTTTTTGGCTTATAAAACCGCTAGAAAAATTACCAATAAATCTTCTGCTTTGCTAGCAACAACAACAATTTTTTTGACAACGAATTTAATTTTTTATACCGGGATTGATCCGGTTAATTCTCACCCTGCCGGTATCTTTATAAGCTCTTGGTTAATTTATTTATTGGTTGGTAATTCAACTAAGTTAAGTCTTAAACAGTTTTTTGGGTTGGGTTGTTTGGCGGGTTTGATTGCCTTAATTAGGCCACAAGATGCAATTTTTATTTTACCATTATTATTAATAGCCATTAAAAATAACTTAAAAAGTTTTATAGCTTCCTTGGTGGGTTTTGGAGTGGTTTTTTCTCTTCAACTTCTAACCTGGTTAATAATGATCGGTTCGATTACAAATCCGTATTCATTATTAGGGGAAGGATTTAACTGGCTTAACCCTCAAATTATTAAAGTATGGTTTTCAAGCAACAATGGTGTTTTTTATTACTCCCCTATTTTATTAATTAGTATTTGGGGTTGGTTAAAAAATATTAAATTAAATAAATGGTATGGGTATGGCTTGGGTTTATTTTTAATTCAATCATATATTGTTGGTAGTTGGCATGGTTGGTGGGGCGGAGCCTCTTATGGAGCTAGGATGTTTTTAAGTCTAACTGTATTTTTTATAATTGGTTTAGCCGGGTGGTTAAAAGAATACAAAGTTAAAACTAAGTATGTTTTTGTGGTAACCACTATATTATTAATTTTAAATATCTTGCAAATTACTAAACTATTATTGTCGAATTAAAGTTATAGGTTTTACTGGTGGACTCTACAGAAGTTGAATCTGTGACCTCACGAATGTGAATCGTGCGCTCTAACCAACTG
>JBDRQW010000098.1:0-6641 GCA_043826085.1 Candidatus Beckwithbacteria bacterium
GGCGTGCTAGCCGCCTTTTTGCTGTGCTAAAATTAGGTGATGAATAGATGGACAATGGGAGTATTAATTCTAGCTACGATTTTATTTGGCTTTTATTTATATAAACAAACAAGAGTTAAGAGTGGTTGGGAACAAATCAGAGTTGGGGAAACGATGGTTAAGGTAATGGTTAGAGATACGATGGAGGGGAGAAGACAAGGATTGTCTGGGTTTGAGAAGCTTGAAGATAATGAGGGGATGTTATTTGTATTTCCGCTTTCTGCTAAGCATAGTTTTTGGATGAAAGAGATGAAATTTAACTTGGATTTTGTGTGGATTAAAGATGACAAGGTGGTTGAGATAACTGAGGGAGTTTTAGCTTCCGGCGGAAAAAAGACAATGGTGAAACCGAGTGTGTTGGTGAATAAAGTTTTGGAGGTTAATAGTGGTTTTATAAAGAAGAATAAGATTAAGGTGGGGGATGAGGTTGATCTATAACTTGTACAAGTGTTGACAAGTGAGATTATTTGGAGTAATGTAAATGTATATGAATGGAGTACAGACGATTGATTCTTCAATATTTAGAAATAACCTATCTTCTTATTTGGAAAAGGTTTCCACTGGAGGAGTGATGGCAATTTCTCGTTTTGGTCAGAAAAAAGCAATATTAATGGATAGTTTGAGTTTTAAGATTCAGTCTACTTTGATGGGTTTATTAGATAAATTTCCTAATTTAACTGAGAGAGAAGAAGAAACTTTAAATATATTGATGAATAAAAAGTCAAGACAAAATTTGATTAATGCAATGAGAGATATTGAAACCGGAAGCGTTGTTTCTAGTAATGAGTTATTTACATAGAATGCATAAAATTACTTATTCAAGAAGTGGAGCTAAATTTATAAGGAAAAGTAAGAAAAATAGTCGATTGCTTGATAAATTAAGAAAAATAAATAAGAATTTGGAGGTGGATTGGAAAAAGTTGGGAGCGAAAAAATTGAGCGGGGAGTTAAATTATATATATAGTTATAGTTTTCGGGTGAGAAAGGTGGATTATCGAGTGGCTTTTTCGATTCAGGGGCAAGAAATTTATGTTTGGTTGGTTGAAACAAGGGAGAACTTTTATAAACAATTATTGAGAAAGTTTAAGTAGATTTGTTGATTTTTAAATTTATTGCCAGGGGGCATGGTCGTAGATGGTGATTTTGGTACCGAGGTTGTCAAAGGTTAATAACCTATAGTATAATAATGGAATATGAGCGTAGTAGAAATAGAATTCAGTAGAATGGTTAATTTTGAGGTCAAATTAGCTAAAGCGTATCAATCCAAGGATCTATATTATAGTAGTTTGCGTTCTTTTAGAAATCCTTTAGTGAAAACAGTGGGTGTAGAAAAAGCAGGAGGTCTAGTGAGTAGATTGACTTTATGGGGAGTAGGTGATTTGGCTAGTTTAGGCCAAGTGAAACATTTTAATTTAACAACGGATGCAAATGGTATTACTAGTAATTTTGATAAAGTAATAAGTGGAAGCGAGGCCTTAGAAATATTTCCAAGCTGGGTAGGTAATATTGCATATTTAGGGGGGTTAGTTACTTTACCGGAGTTTAGAGAACAAGGGTTTGGAGAAGAGTTGGTGACTCAGGTGATATCTAGAGAAAAAAGAACGGTGGTGTTAACCACCCAAAATGCAACTGTATTAAATATTTTTAGGGATGTTGGGGGAAGTCTACTAGATGGGAGTAGGGATAATTTTCAATATTATTATTCATTTGGACAGTCGGGAGAGTTGTTAATTGATCGAAAGTTATGGGAACCGAACATGAAAATCAGGAAAAGTACGTCGGGAGTAAATATATCTAATGGAGGCGGAGTGATGTTTTTAAACAAAGATAGAAAAGGTGAAGAAATGCCGTTAATATTTTATGGAACCGATACAAGGGGGAGAATGTTGTGGTGGGGGATGAGGGAGTATAAAAGTGGACGTTTACCTAAAGATGGTCATTTTTTTCCAAGTCAAGCAGTGATTTTTTTAAATCCGACTTTGTCAAGACAAGAAGTTCAAATGTTAGTACCAGAAATTGCAGAGGGAATTGGCAGGAGTCGTTGGGTAGAAATTTTTCAAATTAGAGATCTTGAAAAGAGAATACCTTTTCCAAATGATTTAAGTAATTTACCTACGTATCAAGGATATGATTTAGGGAAATTTGATTTTGAAAATAATGTTTATCCAATTAAAGATATAGAATCTTGGCCAATAATTTGTTGATTATTTTCAGTTTACCTTAAAGAGAGGGGAAGTATAAGATAATATAGAAGTAATACTTGACAAATAAAGTATTACTTTGTATAGTAAGTGTTACTATGTATGGAGTAACTAGTTTAACTCAAAAAGGCCAAGTGGTAATACCAAAACCAATCAGAGATTTATTTGACTTAAAAGCCTTTGATAAGATAGTTTTTACGGTGGTTAAAGATAAAATTATGGTCGAGCCGGCTTTAACAGTTGATGAGGCCTATGGAATGATGGCTTCAAATATTAAACCGGTGTCTAAAAAAGATATGAAAGCATATATTAGACAGAGAGTAATGGAGAAGCATGGTCGTTCTTGATACTAGTGTTTTAGTGAGGTTTCTGACCCAAGATATTAAATCAAAAGCAGAAAAAGTAAAGCTGTTATTGGAAACGGAAAGAAGATTGTTTTTACCTGAGGTGGTATTGCCAGAGCTTGAGTATGTGTTAGGGGGACAGTATGGTCAATCTAAAGAAATTTTAGTTAAAAGCTTTAATTTTTTGGTGAATGCGAAAAATATTAAGACAGCTAAGTATGTTAAAAAAGCAATAAAAATTTATAAGGATAATAATATAGATATGGCTGATTGTTTAATAGCGGCTAAATCGATTGGTGGCAAGTTGGCGAGTTTTGATAGGAGTTTGTTAAAAGTAAAGGAAGTTAAAAAATACTGGGATTGAGTTTATGTGTTTTGCGATACCGCTTAAAATAAAAGAGATAAAAAAGGGGAAATTGTTGATGGAGGATGGGCGAGTGGTAAAAAATTTGACTGGGAAAGTTAACAAGGGAGATTATTTGGTTTGCCAACATGACATGGGAGTTGATAAACTAACTAGAGCTGAAGCATTAAAGATGCGTTTGGCTATTAAAGGAGTAAGTGATGAAATTTCAAAACGGAATTAAGTTAGCTTTGGTAACCGCGTTAATATCCGGAGTGTCTATATTTGTTAATGGGTTGGCGGTGAAGTCAGTGGGAGATCCACTGGTGTTGACGACTGTTAAAGGTCTTGGGGTGGGGTTATTTGTAGCTATATGGATAATGGGGAAAAAGATTAAGTGGTGGGAGATTAATAAGAGTGATTGGGGAAAGTTATTGGTAATTGCAGTAATTGGTGGATCAGTGCCGTTTTATTTGTTCTTTAAGGGTTTGATGATAGCCGAGTCGGCTAAGGCGGCTTTGATTCATAAGACTTTGATATTTTGGGTAGCGGCTTGGGCGATACCAATGTTAAAGGAAAAGATTAGTTTAAAGCAATGGGGGGCTTTGAGTTTAATAGTATTAAGCAACTTGGTGATAGGTGGAGTAGGGAAGTGGTCGTGGGGGATGGGAGAGACAATGATTCTTCTTGCTACGATTTTATGGGCGGTGGAAAATGTGATGGCAAAAATTGTTTTGAAGAAAGTGAGAGTGGAAATAGTGGTGGGAGCCAGAATGATTTTGGGTTCAGTTTTACTGTTATTTGCAACTATAGCCACGGGTAAAATAAACTTAATTTTTAAACTTTCTTTGATGCAGTGGGGTATGGTGTTAGTGACGGCGGGGTTGTTGTTTGGTTATGTGGTGAGCTGGTATAAAGCATTAAGCAAAGCTCCGGTGACTTTGGTGGCTACAGTCCTAAGTTTAGGATCTGTTATTTCTAGCATATTATCTAGTATATTTATTACTCGGAATTTAACATTTGGATTGTTGAGTCAGACTATTTTATTGATAGCAGGAACGTGGTTTTTTAGTATGGAGGCAAGAAAAAATGCGCGGATTGTTAAGATGCGCCAGGTACGCATTTTCACCAAATAAGCTGAAGTACTGTGGTCCTGGAGATAAAAATTTTCAGCTATTTTCCTATGTGAATGAAGGAGTGGAGGATCAAGGATTGGCGGAGTTGTTGGATGATTTTTCCGGTATGTTTCCATACTTAAAACTAATTGCCGATGAGAATAAAATTTCTGATCCGTTTGATGAAAAAGTGGTGGAGGCTTATTGGGTGGGGAATGAATTGTTGGAAGGAGTTAGGGTAAAAGATTTTTACAAACATTTAGTTGATGAGAGAGATTTTAAAGAAAGGATTAAAAAGAAGGAGTGGAAATGGATTATTAATAAAGTGCCGATGGGAGCTAAAGTACATCACAGTTTTCATGTGTTTAATATTTGGAATAGAACCGGGCATGAAGCCAAGCCACATACCATACCGACCATGGATAATTGTCGAATTTCGTGGGGAAAGATAAAAGAGAAGGGAAAAGATAAGTTAAAAGTGGAGACTCAAGAATTAATATATGAAGATAATAGGTTGAGTTTGAAAGATGGAGTGATAAAAGAAGTTAGTTGGCGGATTGGTGATAAAGAATTGATAAAGGGTTTAAAGAAAGGGGATTTGATTACTACTCATTGGGGCTGGATGTGTGAGAAAGTTAGAAAATTCGAGGTTACGAACCTCGAATATTATACAAAGCATCATTTGAAGTTGGCTAATTTAACAATATGAAAGTGTCGGTGTTCGGGAATCCAGATATAAAAGAGGATAACTTAGTAGTGAAGATGGTACCTGAGTTGAAGAAGAAATTTCCTGAGGTAGAGTTTAGAGTAGAGGATCCGAGCGAGGGGTTAAAACCGCCGGAAAATGGCCTGTGGGTGATTTTGGATGTGGCGGTGGGTATAGATAAAATCAGGGTGTTTGAAGATTTGGATAAGTTGACTACAGAGAGAAAGACTAGTTTGCATGATTATGATGTGGCGATGGAGTTAAAGTTATTAAAAAAGCTTGGGAGGATAGAGAAGTTAAAGATAGTGGCGGTGCCTGGAGACATGGACAGGGAAAAAGCGTTGAGAGAAATTGTTAGGATTATAGAGAATATTTAAAGTTCCGAACTTTAAATATTCCAGGTACGGAACCTAGAATTTATTTCCAGTTTATTTTAAGAAAATGAGCTGCACAGGACATGCAGGGGTCGTAGGCGCGGATTAGAATTTCGATTTGGTATTCGAGGGATTGTCTGAGTTTTTTCGTTAAGGTGACTCCTTCCAGCTTCGCTGTCCCGACTCGGCATTCTGCCGGGTCTCCTGTCAAGGAGTCACCTTTTTGGAGGTGAGAATCTACCAGGATTTTAATGTCGTTTTGGATGTTTAACTGGTTTTGGCCGGTGGGAACCAGGATTTCGGCATCTTTAACCAGATTATTTTCAATAGTTAGGCGGTGATAGAGAATACCTCTTGGAGCTTCGACAACGCCAAAGCCGGTGCCGGTACTAATCAAAGCTTTAAGGAGAGGTTCCAGAACAAAAGTGGTATTGGTTAGAATTTCCAGGGAGTCGTCGATAGCGTTTAGGATTTCGATAGCCTGAGCTAAGTTATTATGATGAATATTTTTGGAGGGAAATAAGCTTAAAGATGAAGCTGTATCTTGCTTGGTTTTTTTATTTAAAGCGTCTTTATTAAGGTTAATGCGGGCCAAGGCTCCGGTCATGTAGAAACCTTGTTTGTAGGTGTAGGCGGCGGCTTGAGAGTAGGTCAAGTCCTTGTGTTCCAGTTGGCCACGGTATTCTTCTGAAGGAATATCGATGCCATCTGAGCTAATGACTCGGCCTAAAATGTATGAGTAGGTAGGGTCTTTAATGGCAAGATAAGGAATTTGTTGGAGTTGATGGAATTTGGAGTTGGCAAAGATTTTGATTAATCTTAGAACGGCAGGGCGAATGGCTTGGAGTTTAGCAATAACTTCTTTGGTTTTAGTTTTTTCGGGAAATTTGGTGAAGCCACCAACCATGGGTAGAGGAGCATGAACTGAGCGACCACCGGTGAGGATTGATAGTTGATTGCCGGCGTCTTTGACATCAAAGGTATCGTGGAGGAGTTGGTGTTGGTGTGGGTCTTTTTCGTCAAAATCTAAAAGAGAGTCTTGGTTAAAAAGATCCGGTAAAACAAAGATATAAAGATGAAGGGCGTGGTCTCTGATAATTAAGCCATTGTTAATTAAGCGACGAAGAGTTTGAGTTTGTTTGGAGGGGATAATTTTGAAAGCTTGTTCGACGGCTTCGATGGCGGCTAAAATATGGGCGTTGCTACAAGTGCCACAGATTCGGGCGAGTAAGGCGGGGGCGGCAAGAGCGGGTTTGCCTTTGATGGCTTGAGTGTAGAAGCGTTTGTACTCGGTGATTTTAAAGTGACACTTAGTGACTTTGTTATTTTTAATGGAGAGATCGAGACTGGCTCCGCCTTCGATTTTGCAGATTTCTTTGAGTGATAGATCTAGATTTATTTGATGCATGCTTTTATGTTTGTTTTTTAAAATTTCACCAACCAGTTTTTTCAGGAACCGTGTTCTCTGATCCAGCGATCAGAGCCACTCTATCTCGTTTCAATTTTCCGATTACGGAAC
>JBDRQW010000099.1:0-11074 GCA_043826085.1 Candidatus Beckwithbacteria bacterium
AAAACTTGTTGAGGTTGAGATGGAGTATTGATATTGATAGTGAAAGTTGTATTTGAAAAAGGCTTGGTGGTGTTTATAAAAGTAGTCGAGAAAGACTCTTGGGAAAGATTGCTGGTAATAATAAGTGAAGTATTTTTTTGACCCCAAATGGATTGGCCGGTATTTTTAAAGGTGGCGGTAAGTTGATAGTTTGAAGACTCGGTTAGTTTATCTGGTATAGTTTCTTCAAGTAATTGACTATCGTTAATTTGGGCTGGTTCCCCCGCAATTTTACTTAAGTCTTTAACGGCATAGTAGTGTGGATAGAACTCGTTTGAGTTGGGTTTTTGCCAGGCAAATTGATCAAATGGTGGTTGAGGGAAATTTAAAATAAAGGGGGTAACGGCAATTAGGTTGGGTTGAGTCCAAATAGATTTAAAGGCCGATTGATAAAATTTAGATAAGGCCAGATCTTCGGTAGAAGCTCCTAAAACTTTACCATCTTTATGAATCCAACCGGTTTCGGTAATAAAAATAGGTATGCTGTTGGGTAAGCCAAAGTTTTTTAAGTAGTTGATCTCTGCTTGATAACTTTGAAGAGAGCCAAAACCAGATCCGGTAACCGGACCGGAAAAACCGGGATTAGGGTAAGAGTGAGAATTCCAGCCATCAAAAAGTTTAAAGATTTCAGGGTCAGATCGATACATCTTTGACCAATAATCAGTGACGGTCATGGTATTAACAGAGTTGGGAGCGGCGGTGTCAAAACCAGCCGGAAGGATAAAGTAGTCTGATGAACTTTGCTTTAAAGCTTGATGGAAGGTTCGAGCAATTTTGGCATACTCTTCAGGATTGATGATGTTCCCCCACTCTTTGGCGTGATTGGGTTCGTTAAACAAGACAATGTATCGATTTTGAATGACCCAGTTTAAATTATTTAAAAAATTAACCCAAGTATTAACTTGGTCAAGCTTTGGGGTAGCCCAATAGTCGTCAATGGGGACAGTGGCTAGCCTGATGATGGGAATAAGTTTTAAGTCACGACATTTATCAAAAATATTTTGCCATTTATTTTGATCGAGGTCATTTTGGCGAATAACCAGAGTAACATAACCCCACTGGCCACCGGTACTGTTGACTAAATCAGCGGCGGGTTCAAGGTCGTCTAAATCAAGGGCGTGAATGCCAAAACGATTATTAGTTACTAACCTAGGGTCGGTAATGGCTTGAACCGGTTTAACCAATAAGAATAAAAATAGTAAAGAAAAGAGTAAGATATTTCTCATGAATGGCTATTATACCCTGCAGGGACGGACCCTGCAGGTTAGTCGGGAATGCAGTTGGGCCAAATATAGGCTTGGTTGATGGACAAAACGTAAGAAGCGGTTTGAACTGAAATTTTGGCATTGTAGCGAGTGTCTGGATCGGGTTCAAGATTTAGTAAATTCTGATAATGAGCCCAAGCATTGGGAGAAAACTGGAATAAACCGGCATAGGAAAGATTTTTAGCACTTGGGTTAAAGCCGGATTCACAAACAGCAATGTGTCTTAGTAAGTTGGAGTCAAGATTATATTTTTGAGAAAATTCATCAATAAATCCATGAATTTCTTCCGGGGAAAATGAAGGTTGAGGGGAAGGCCCGGCATTCGCCGGGTAAATCTTGCTAATGTTTTCAGAAGTTTCAGGGGTATTCACCCCTGAGGAATTGATAATAGTTTGGTTAATTATTGGAGAGGGAGAGGGAGAGGGAGAGGGAGTGAAAATTGATAGAGATGAAGGACTAGGGTTGAGGGTTGGGGTGATCTGGGCCACTCGATTTCTTTTTGATTTAAAAATAGTTAAGATTATTATGAAAGTGATAAATCCAAGCCATTTTAAACAAGATTTGGGGGTTGGTTTTACCATAGCTAGTTTAGTTATAATGCTCTCGATATCTTTGGTAGAACTGATGGAAGTTGTTACACCAATCTTGAATAAAAATATTATTTACAAACATGGGTTCAAGATCTATTAAAAGATCTTTTGATTTAATTTTTACTATTTTTTTATCTAGTTTAGAAAAAGCTTTTTTAATATCTAAAGAATTTTTCTTTAACTGATTTTCATTAGGAATAATTTTTTTATTCATGTACCAAATTAAATCATAAAAATCTCTACCTTTAATATCAATACCTGTATTTCCTTTTTTGTAAACCCTATCAAGGCAAGCATTTATTTTTCCTGCCATTAAAGTGGGTAGGTCATAGTGTTTAATTAGAATGGAAAACTCTCCCTGTGAGTAAGGAGTTATTAAAGTAGGATAGTTATTATCTTGCTTATCATTAATTTCTACTTTAATATGTAGTTTTTCTGATTTCATTGGTGATAAGCCTAAATCATATAGAATTGGAAATTTGAAAGTTAATCTTGAAATTTTACTACCTGATTGAGTAGAATAGTTGAAATTTTCAAACTTTAATTGCTTAAAGTAGCTTGCTAGGCATTCACCTGTTTGATTAATGTTAATTGACAAGTTGGTTTCAAAGTCTAAATCCTCGGACATTCTGTTTAAATCGTAAACCTTACGTAAACATGTGCCCCCGTAAAGTGTTAAGTTTTTGTATTTTTTATGATTAAAAATTGCTTTTAAAACGTGATCCTGTAAGTGTTCTTTAATGTACACTTTTATAGACGAGCTTGAAGCCCCCTGATTAATCAGTTGGTTTTTGATTAATTTAATTTTATAAATTATTGGGTGCATATTTGATTATATTTTTAATAATTAATTTTAATTTGTTAATTTTAGCTAAATTACTGTATTTTTCTAGTTCTTTGAAGTCTTTTTTTGAAAAACTATCTAAGTTTAACCTTAATTCTTTAACTAAATTACGTTTATTAAAATTATTGGCTAAAGATCCCGCTTTAAAGTAAAAGTAGTCAAAAAGGGCTTTAGCCTTGGTGGCTACATAGTATTCGTGTTTTCCAAAAAATCTCAATTTATAACCGAGAAATAAATCTTTTTTAATATTTTTGTAGATAAAGGTGCTTAAATTATTTGACAGTCTTGAGCCGGTTTTTAAAGTAACTAAAGTGATAGGAAAAGTGCCTTCAGTTAAAACCTCGTGTTTACTAAGAATATATTCTAAGGATAAATAGGAGGGAATTTTTAGTCTTGAGGCTAAAAATTCCCTAAACTCAGGTTCTTGACTGTATTTCTCTAGATTTTTTCGAGTGGTATAAGTTCCACGCTTTAATGAAATAATTTTTCCTTTTTTTAACCAACGATAAATATTCTGCTCTATTGATTTTAAAGAATTTTTAGGATTTAAGGTTAATAGTTGATCTTTTGTAAAGTAGATTAGCTCCTCAGCTTTGTTTAGTTCACTGATGTTCATAATGTCTAATTCTATTTAAGATATACTACTTATTATGTAGTATATCTTCAATAATGTCAAGATGGTTACTTTGAGGTTGGTTGGTAGTAGTTTGGTTAATTATTAGAGGGGGAAATGAATTTTTGATTGTAGCAAGATTTGGCTTTGGTGTAGCCGGCTTTTTGAGCTTCTGATTCGGTACAAAACCATTGTTCATCTTTGTCTTTTTCGACGATAGTAGAGTTGTACTGAGCACAACCCGGAAAGTAGTATCTTTTTAGACTTTGATTATTTAAATCGATATTGCCTTTGATAATACAGTCAGGATTATCTAAATTTTTATCTTTTTGGTAGCAGTTTGGAGAGTAAACCCCTAGCTGATTTTTTTTGGCTAAGTTGCCGGCAATTTTTAGATTTTCGGTTTGTGAAGTTTTATCGGAGTGGTAGCGCCCAAAACCGTTGGCAACTATTTTTAAATTAATTAAATCTTTACCCAAGTAAACTAAGGCCATGGCTCGGCCTCGTTGGTCTAAGATTTTTTCTTGAATAGTAATTTTTTTATCTTTGACTAAAGATTCGAGATAATCTTTTGATTCTTGACCATAACAGTACTCTAGTTCCGGAGAGTCAACCTGGCGAAGTCGTAAACGAACCTTGCCGTCTAGTAATAAAGTATCGCCATCTAGGACTTCTAAAACTTTAATACCATAATCACTGGTGGGACGAGAGACTAAAAAAAAGTTAAAAAGTAAAGAAGGAATGGCAATTATAAATCCAAGCCATTTTAACCAAGATTTATTTTTTGTTTTTGCCATACGTATATTCTATAAGCATTGGTCTGGTAAAACTCCTAAAGAATCATTAAAACGATTGATAAAGTTAAATAAACCGACCACGCTTGAAATTTCTACAATTTGAGGGTCGGTGTAATATTTTTTCATTTTTTGTATAAGTTTCGAATCAATATTAAAGGCATGCTTAGTTGAAGCAACAGCATATTCTATGGCTGTTTGTTCTTTTATGGAAAGATTTTCTGACTCAATATTTTCAATGTCTTTATCGGTTAGTCCAAACACTTTTAACTGTTGTTTGGCAACTGAAACACAAAATTCACATTTATTTAAATCTGATATTTTTAAAGCAATTCTCCATTTTAAGAGTTTATCAACCGGGGCATCATCCATGATGGCTTTAAACATAATAAAGAAACCGATTAAAACATCTTCGCAATTAGCCATGACTCTCATCCATTTAGGAACTTTACCACTGGCTTTTTTTATTTTTTGAAATAAAGCTTTGGCTTGACCTTTAGCTTCGTCATCGGTAACTTGATGAACTAATGGTGGGATTGATATCATAATTGCCTTTCTAATTCTAAGAATGTATAGGAATATTTGTTAGATTGATTAGTTTTTTTTGAGATAATTTTATTAAATTGTGAAGAATAATCCGGAAAGAAAGTATCACAATTAAAGTTGCCTTTGATATGAGTGATATAAAGTTTATCGGCAAATGGCAGGGCTTGCTTGTAGATTTCTCCCCCGCCGATGATAAAGATTTCTTTTTGGTCTAAAGTTTTAGCTAAAGCAATGGCTTTTTGAAGAGAGTGAATAACTTGAATATTCCGCTCCGGAGCGGAATATTGGGGATGGCGGGTGATGATGATGTTGGGACGATTTGGTAAAGGTTTGCCGATGGATTCAAAAGTTTTTCTACCCATAATGATGGGGTGTTTGGTGGTAATTTTTTTAAAATATTTGAAGTCGGCTGAGATATGCCAAGGAATTTTACCTTTTTTACCGATACCGAAATTATCGTCGTGGGCAACTATTATGGAGATGGTGGCACTCATTTAAAATCCACCAACAACAGTGATTTTGGCTTTGATGGGTGGGTGATGTTTATAATTTTGAACTTCAAAATCTTTAAATTTAAAGTCATCGATATTTTTAATTTTTGGATTGATTTTCATGATAGGAAATGGTTTAGGTTTTCGACTAAGCTGTTGTTTAACTTGGTCAAAGTGGTTTTCGTAAATATGGGCATCGCCAAAAGTATGAACAAAGTAACCGGGCTTGTAACCGGTAACTTGGGCTAAAATTAAAGTAAGTAAGGCATAAGAAGCAATATTAAAAGGCACGCCCAAGAACATATCGGCTGATCTTTGATAGAGTTGGAGAGAGAGTCTGTCTCCGGTAATATTGATATGATAAAAAGTATGACAGGGAGCAATGACCATAGATTCTTCTTTAGTTTTGGCCATTTCATAGATGTAAGCCGGATTCCAGGCTGAAACAATGTAATGTTTTTTTTGAGGCTTGGTTCTAATTTTTTCCAAGACCCATTTTAGTTGGTCAATTTCCCTACCATCTCCGGTGGGCCATCTTCGCCATTGAACTCCGTAAACCGGACCGAGCTCACCCCACTTAGCCATAAATTTTTTATCTTTAATGGCTTTATCTATAAACTCTTCCATAGATAAATCCGGAACTTTCCCTTTTTCCATAAGTTGCTTATAAGGTTTATAAGCCCAGTCATCCCAAATATGAACGTTGTTATCAACAAGATATTTTATATTTGAACTACCTGATAAAAACCAGATTAACTCGTGAATAATACCTCGTAAAAAAACTTTTTTAGTGGTGAGTAAAGGAAAGCCTTTGAAAAGATCAAAGCGGATTTGACAACCAAACAGACTTTTTAGTTTAACTCCGGTTGAATGACTAACTTTCCAAGTGCCGTTAGTTAGGATATTTTGAAGTAAATTTAAATATTGATATTCAGGGTGTTGTTTGATCATTTCTTTAAGCATAGGAAAAATGGTTGTACTTGTAAAGCGAAATCTGCTATGATAGAGAAATGAAAAAACAAAAAAAGTCTAAATCTTCAAAGAAATGTTGTTTTAAGAAGTTTGAGGGTTGTAAAAAGTTTTGTGGCAAAAATTGGAAGAAGTTTTTAGTGTTGGTTGGAATTCTTGGTCTTTTGGTTTATTTTAAAAGTATGATAGTGGTATCTTTTGTTAATAATCAGCCAATTTTTAGATGTAGTTATATTAAGGAACTTGAAGCACAGGGTGGAAAACAAATTTTAGATACGATGATAACTAAGGCTTTAATCCTTCAAGAAGCAAAGAAAAAAGGGATTGAAGTTAGTCGGGAAGAAATTGATACTGAGTTAGTAAGAATTGAAGAAATTGCAAAACAACAAGGAATGGGCTTAGATGAATTGTTGGAATCACAAAATGTAAAAAGAGATGATTTAATAAAACAAATTGAGATCCAAAAAATAGTCGAAAAATTAGCCGGTGAAGGGATTGCAATTAGTGACGAAGAAGCAAATTTATATTTGGAAGAAAATGCAGATTTTCTACCGGAAGATTCTACTCCTGAGGAGTTAATGAATATAGCTAAAGAACAATTAATACAACAACAACTAAATAGTAGTATTCAAGAAATGATTTTGAAATTAAAAGATGAGGCCAAGATAGTGAGTTGGCTTTAGATAGTTTTTGATTTTTCTAAAGATAGATTTCTAGTGATTGGTCCTAAGGGAATTTTGTTATCTTGGTCATCGATAAATAAAACAATGGTTTTACCTTTATGTTTGGTTGGATAATAATCCAAATCGTACATGACTTGTGGTGAGCCACCAAACTGTTTACCGGTCCATTTGGCTGGGCCGGCATCGGCAATAACGGCAACCACCGCCCTACCATTATCCGGGTTGATAACTAAAACTTTTCGATATTTATACCAATCCCTTAATTCTTTTAATCGTTGTTTCCAATCCGGCAGATAGAGGGTTTGAACAGCTAAATAATATTTTTCTCTTTCGATATCACTGGAAGCCATCTGAGCTCGACTTTCAGCAAAGTAACCCCAAGCGCCTTTACCCGAAGCAATGCCGGCTGATTGAAAGTCCCGATCAGTAATTGTGTCTCCGGGAAATCTTAGTAAGTGTTGCTCTAAACCCATATAACCTACTTGGTGATTTAAACGATTGCCGTCGAGTTCAGCGTAAGCTTTGACTCCCAGAGTTTCTTTAATGTCTTGAGAGAGTTTGGTTAGTTCTTGCTCGGTTAAAATTCGACTGGATTGAGGAAGAGTTTTTTTGATTTTATCGGCAAGAAGTTTTCTTATTTCTTTAGTAGAAATTAGTCCAAGCGGAGCTCGAAGCTCGAGTGGTTTTTCCGGTAAACTTTTTATTTTATCTGAACCGGAAGATAAAAGGAGAGTGCCGGTAAGAGTGGCGGCGGCTAGAAAATTAGAAGATTTTTTGGGCATGTTGGAGACGTTTAATTACGGTTTCTTTTCCTAAAATTTCCAAGACGTCAAAAAGCGGTGGGGTAAAAGCCCTGCCGGTAATTGCCAGTCTTAGGGTCATAAAAGCGGGACGAGGTTTCAAGTTTTCTTTAGCTTGGAGTTGATGTAAAGCTTCTTCTATGGTTTTTATATTCCAATTTTTAATATCTTTAATAACGTTTTCAGCTTTGTTTAAATAATTTTTGGTTTGGTTTTTATCCATCTTTGATTCTTTTAAGATTTTTTTTAGGGAAAGCTCAGGTTGAGTAATAAAATAACTAACTAAATCTTTTACTTGAGATAAGTGCTCGATTCTTTGATTAATTAAAGTCCAAATTTTGCTAAATTTTTGAGGATTTAATTCTTTTGGAATAAAATTTTCTAATCTTTTTAAAATATCTTTCTCATCTAGTCTTCTTATCCATTGAGCGTTTATCCAATTGAGTTTATCAATATCGGCGATTGGTCCTTTTATATGCATGTTTTCAAACTCAAAATGTTTAATTAATTCATCAATGCCAAAAATTTCTTGACCCAAAGGATGATTCCAAACTCGAGTGGCTAAAAAATTAATAATGGCTTCTTTAAGGTAACCTTGATCAAGATACCAGTTAAACGAAGCGTGGCCATGACGCTTACTTAACTTAGAGCGGTCCGGATTTCGAAGAAGTGGGGTGTGAATAAACTTGGGTGGATTCCAATTAAAGTATTGGTATAACAAAACGTGTTTAGGGGCTGAACTGATCCACTCTTCTCCTCTAACCATGTGAGTAATTTTCATTAAATGGTCATCGACCACTACGGCTAGATGATAAGTTGGGTAACCATCTGATTTTAGCAAAACTTGATCGTTGATAGTATTACTGTCAAACTTGATCTCGCCTCTAACCAAATCGTTTACAATAATTGTTTTGTTTTGGGGAATATTTAAGCGAATAACATGAGGGCTGGTTTTTAATTTATCTTTTATTTCTTTTTTGGAAAGAGAAAAACAATGTTTATCGTACATGGGTGGTTGACCATTTTTTTGCATTTCCTGATTAACTTGTTCAAGTCTTTCTTGGGAGCAAAAACAATAGTAAGCGTAATTTTGATCGATTAATTGTTTGGCGTATTTTTGGTAGATATTAAGTCTTTCTGATTGGCGGTAAGGGCCAAAACTTCCACCATGTTTGATGCTTTCATCAGGAGTTAAGCCTAACCAATCTAGAGCATTAAAAATTGCTTGTTCCGAGTCTTTGACTTCTCGTTTTTTGTCTGTATCTTCGATACGAATAATAAATTTACCATTCTTTTTTTTAGCATAAACATAATCAAATAGGGCTTGAAATAAAGTACCGATGTGAGGATTGCCGGTTGGTGAGGGTGCCAGTCGAGTTCTTATCATTTACTTGAATTGTAACAGAGAAAACAGCTATACTCAAAGTAATATGGCAACATTAACTGAAACGGCTACAAGCACTAGAAAGGCAATTAAAATCGGAGGGTTGTTAATTATAGTATTTTTATTTTTTAAATTTAGCTTATTTGTCTACACAAACTTTATTAAGGTAATTAAGCCTCCACCGGCACAACCGCCAACAGTCAGTTTTGGTAAATTGCCAACAATTGAGTTTCCTGAAAAACTTCATCCTGAGTTAACTTTAAGACTGGAGACACCGTCTGGTGGAACTCCGGACTTGGGAGATCGAGCCAGTGTTTACTTGATGCCAACTTTTAGATCTAGTTTTATGGCCTTGGGACAAGCTAAGGAGTTGGCAGCAAAAATTAACTTTACCAAAGACCCCAAAGAAATTACTGAAAGAAGATATCGTTGGGAAACAGATGAGTTTTTGCCCAGCACTTTGGAGATGGATATTATTGATGGTTCATTTATATTAAAAAGAAACTGGCAGTCTGATCCAACGATTTTATCTGAAAAACAGTTGCCTGGAAAAGAACAGGTGGAGATTGAAACGAAAAACTTTTTGAGACAAATAGAGTTACTTTCTGATGGTATTCGTAAAGCGCGAGTGGAAGTAACTTATTTAACTTTTTCGGCTGGCCAATATACTAAGGCAATTAGTTTATCTGAAGCTGATTTTGTACAAGCGGATTTATATAGACCTGATATTAACGATCAGTTAGTTATGCCTCAAGATCCGAATAAAGGAGTGGTAAGAATTATTTTCTCCGGATCAAGAGAAGCTGAAAAAAGAATTGTGCAGGCAGAATATAACTACTTTCCGGTTAACTTAAACCAACTGGCTACTTATCCAATAAAAACGGCTAGTCAAGCATGGAGAGAATTACAAACCAGACAAGGATATATTGCAAGTATTGGTGAAAATATAAGCGAAGTGATAGCGATTAGAAAAATTTATCTTGGTTATTTTGATGGTGAATCTTCTTCCGGTTTTTTGCAACCAATAATTGTGTTTGAGGGTGATAATGATTTTTTTGGTTATGTTCAAGCTATTACTAATGAATGGCTGGAAAAACCTCTAACCACTGGTGGTTTGTAAAAACCCAATCAATTAATTGAGTGGATTCACCAAAACGATCCTGACTTCCTAAAATGACCGTAATAATTTCTTTATTTCCTCGCTGAGTGTAAGTAACTAAACACTCGCCGGCTAATTCCGTCCAACCGGTTTTGACTCCTTTTAAGCCTGAAACATTTCCCAGTAAATCATTGATGGTTTTTAAATCGTGAGTTATGGTGTTATCAATATCGGTAACCGTAATGCTTGAAATATTAACAATTTTTTTAAAAATAGGATTTTCCATAGCTACTACTGTTAGAATGGCAATGTCGTGAGTTGTGGTATAGTGGCCGTAAGAATCAAGACCGGAAGAATTTTGAAATTGAGTGTCGTGCAAGTTTAAGTCTTTGGCTTTGATGTTCATGGCTTTAATAAAACCTTCTTCACCATCTTGGTGAAGATTAGCAAGTACATAAGCGGCGTCATTTCCTGACTGAACCAAAAGACCGTAAAGCAAGTTTTCTATGGTAATTTTTTCCCCCACTTCAAGCTCCATAACTTGCCCAATGTTATTTAATGATTTGATAGTCACGACTTTATTTAGATCATAGCTATCTAGAATTACTAAAGCTGTCATAATTTTAGTAATGGAAGCCGGTGGAAGTTTTAAATCAGGATTTTTTTCATGAAGAATTGCTTTTGAATTTTGATCAATGACAATGACTGACTTGGCTGATAGATATGGAGCTTTTATACCGGTGTGATTAACAGGATAATCTGAGATTGATAAAAACTGATGATTGGCTGGTCTGACTATTGGATTATTGTTGGACAAATCGAGAGAGGAGTAGTAATTTCTGGCAGGGAGCAGGCATAGGAAAATAAAAATAAATAAAAAATTAGTTTTTAATTTTGAAGATTTTTTTATGAAACTTATAAAAGATTTCATTTTGCTATCTTAATATGAAGTTCTTT
>JBDRQW010000100.1:0-7277 GCA_043826085.1 Candidatus Beckwithbacteria bacterium
CCGGATGCGACTAGGGCGGTGATTCGAGCCCTTGATTCAAGAGATATTATTGAGACGAAAACGTTGGGAATTTTAGTGAATACTTATCATTTATATACTGAGTTGGGGAAGTTGGCTTTAGTAAAGTTTGGTGGAGTGAGGCAGTTTATGGGTTATAAGGGTGGAGTGATTTCCGATTCGGGAGGTTTTCAAGTAATGAGTTTGTGTAAAACCCACGATGGCAAGGTGACGGATGAGGGAGTGAAGTTTAATTTGAGTAAAAATAAGAGTATGTTATTGACTCCGGAAAAGTCGATTAGTTATCAGATGTTATTAAAGCCTGACATGTTGGTGGTTTTGGACGATTTTACTATGCCGGGGTGTAGTAAAAAAGAAGCTAGGGAAAGTGTAGAGAGAACGATTTTGTGGGCCAAAAGGTGCAAGGTTGAGTTTGAGAGAATTTGTAAAAAGGAAATGATAGCTAAAAAAGATAGACCGTATTTATTGGCTGTAGTTCATGGTGGAAAGTATCAGGACTTGAGGAAAGAGTGTGCTTTGAGGTTAGTTGAGATAGGTTTTGACGGTTACGGTTATGGTGGTTGGCCTATGGATGAGGATAATAAGTTTGATTTAGTTAGTGCTAAGACCATTGCCAAAATTGTTCCTGAGAGTAAGTTTTTATATGGCTTGGGGATTGGTAAACCTGAAGATATTGTGGCTTGTGTTGATTTGGGTTTTAATATTTTTGATTGTGTTTTGCCAACCCGAGATGCCAGGCATGGACGGTTGTATGTTTATACGGAAAAAACTATGGATAATATTGATATAAAGAAAAAGAATTTTTATGAGTATTTATCGCCCAAAAGAGGAAGATATTCTAATGATGACTCTCCTGTTTCTACGGCCTGTGATTGTTTGCTTTGCACTAGGTATTCAAGAGCCTATCTTTATCATTTATTTAAACTTAAAGATTTAACAGCTTATCGATTGGCAACTATTCACAATTTGCGGTTTTATTCTATATTGATGGAAAAACTACGTGCCTGCAGGTGTTGAGTGTAATTTGATGTTAAGTAAAGTCGGTGGTTTGGTATAATAGGCTTTGAAAGCACCTGTAGCTTAATGGATTAAAGCATTCGTCTTCGGAACGAAGGACTGGGGGTTCGAGTCCCTCCAGGTGCACAAAGATAATTTAGGTTGATATATTAATCTAATTCTAGGGTCCGTCCCTGAATCACAATCAACTAATTAAACGGTTTGTAAAATCAGTGATTCTATCTTGATTCCCTTGCAGGGTTGAAAATTGTTTACCAACTACATTTGATAGTCTTGCAACTGGTCGTCTTCCTAAAACTTCCATATTTTCGTAAACAGCAATGCTCTCTGGTTGAAATTTTTTTAATTCATATTGCTGAATTATTATGGTTGCGTCATTGCATTTACTATCTGAGGCAACTGGGAAAAAACATATAGGAGATTTTGGTTGACCATTAACTAATGCATAAGGAGAAGGATATTGTTTTTCCTGATCAAACTCCGGGTAATAGTCTTTGACAACTGTGCGAACAGAATCAAATGCTTCATGAATGAAAGAATCAAAGTATTCATAAAACAAGCTTTTTACTATCTCTCTTTTGAGATAGCTAATATCACTTATCCTTGTTACTAATTGAATAAATTGCATTAGGTATGGAAAAATTTGATTTATTGGAGCTTGAATTTGAATATTACCTTCTTTTTCTTCTGCAGAAAACTGACTAAGAATTTCATTAAAAATTTTCTGTTTATTTTTACTTTCCATGGAAAATTCATAGCTTAATCTCATTAACGTAAGACCCATATCTTGGATAATAAGCGTTTTTCCATCTTGAGGTGTTAGAAAAATTTCAATCATGTCTCCATCTGGATAGTAATAGGGAACAAATAATTGATATAGATTTGGACGACGCAACGTCAGTGAAATAGCCTTTTTAAAGCCTTCTGTGATTTGTAGTTCTAGTTTTTGTTTTACATCAGTCATATGAATAATTCTCCTTGTAGCTTTTCAGGGAAATATTGAGTAAAATTTTGAATATTTATGTTTTTACAGAATGACACAAATGCCTGTGAAGCACTAGAGTATTTTTTGGTTACCACTGCCTGATTTTCATCTTTTAGGCCATGAGATATAGCTTCAACGGAAATAGTGTGAATATGAAACCCGGAAATTTTCTGATTAGTTAGTTTATTGTAATGCTCTCCGTGATTTCCATTATAGCGTAAAAGGATGATACTAGAGGCGTCATCTGGCATATAGACTAAACCTATGGAAAAAAATTCCAAAAGTGAAAGGTGTTCTCTGACAAAAACTAAAAACTTATGTTTTTTATCAGTAGATTCTAATAAAAAATCTGTTTGTTTATGTTGACCGTTAGATTTATCTTTAGGAGAAGGTTCACCAATAATTTGTTTTTTACAGGAAATTAACTCTTTTATTAATTCTGATGTTAGATTAACTAATTCAGGCATAAGTTAAATATACTATTTTTCACTAATTAATTCTATTGGGACTTAAGATAAGTTTTTTTGTCCTCATTCGTCATTTAGTTATGAGAGGTTGGTCTTGTCACTAAAGTAGTTTGTAATGAAGACACTAATAAAAATACCTATTCCAAACAGTGAAACCGGTACCCAAAATTTTAAATCATTGATAATTAAATCTTTCAATGATCTTTTAACTATTGTGTTTTCAATACAGCAATGGTCTCTCTCATTAAACTCACACCGTTTCTTGGCTCCTCCTGAATAAGAAATATTATCAATTTCATTACATTTAGATAAACAGTCATAATCAACTACTAAACATACTGATTCGTACTTTGGTTTTTTAATAATTTCATAAACGATATAATTTTTCACAATAATAAATATTGATACTAAAATCCCAAGTAGTAACCATGATGTAAGAAAGATAAGCTTTTTGTTCTGCTTAATTCCTTCAAGTAGTTTGAACATTTGTTGATTACCCTTTTTTTCTTAATAGAAACTTCATAAGCATGGTAAATAAAAGGGCAATAAAGAAAGCTCCTTGGATGCCGATATATTCTTTAAATACTAAAAACAGAGATGCAGGAACAATAAAAAACATTCCATTTTTAAAACTATCATTTGATCTCTTTTGAAATACCTTTTTTTCTTCACTAGATAAAGCCTGATATTTTTTTGTCCTAGCTTTTCTTTTAATCTTTGTGAGGCCGAAAATTAGAAGTATCAATGGCAGTATAGTTATTAAAAGAGGAGTTTCAAACATGTTAATTTCTTTTTCATATCCTACCATACTAGTGCGTGGATTAGTGTGGTTGTTTCAAGTACAATTTTACCTACAGGGATGATCCTTGTAGGTGTTTTACAAGATTAGTAAAAAAAATGTATGTATAATAGGATCAAGATCTATGAAAAAATTACTTCTTATCCTTGCTAGCGTTTTAATGATATTATTTTTACCTATCCCATGGTATAACCCCTACAATGCTGTTTGCTACCCATGCTCAACTGATAAATGTCCTCCTTGCCCCGAGAAAGGCTGGGAATTTAAGAAGCCTTTCGTATTACAATTATTATCTCTCTTTAAATTATCACAGTCTTCGTCTTTTAATAAAAAGGCTGTAATAAATGGTGGGCCTTATAAGAATTACCAACAGTGTGTTTCTAAAGATTCAATTAATCCTGATAATTGTTATAGACTAAGCGCAATAGCCAATAACGACCCCTCTATATGCTCTTATATTCAGGACACCTCAACCACACAATATTTACGAAATAACTGTATCCTCATTAGCGAGGTAGTTAATTTCTCAGTTTTGCCTTTAATTTGTAAGGGGTTAGATGAGAATGTTTGTAAAAATCAGGAAGGCTGTTTACCTGAATATATTGCTCCAAATATAGAATGCCCTTCCAGTCAGCCAAATTGTGTAAATAAAACATTTGTTGGTTGCGATATAAATGCCCAATATTTTTGCACGAAAAGCGGTGGTACCTTGGATGAAAAATATGAATGCGCATGTTCAAAAGAGAAAACTGCTATTAAGCCTTATGGGAGTTTTGACTGTGAGAAATTTTCTAGCCCTATAGCCAAAGCAGAATGCATTAAGATGACAAACGAGAATAAAGGAAACGATAAATTAAAACAACAACAAGATGATGAAAAAAGAAAATTTCTGTAATTAATATCATCTCAATGTAATGGAAAATATGACTCAGGCATTATTCAGCTTGCGAGCCAAAAATTACCAAATGAAACCATAAGCATTTTCATTTTTAGAACAATTCCGTCGATTTGTAATCTTGATTTTATTAAGCGCTTTAGTTCAGCCGAAAGGGAGTCAAAGCCACAATAAATTGAATATTATAGGTCCTGCAAGGACTGTCCTTGCAGGTTGTTTCCTAGTGATAGTATAGGTGGTTGGGTGGGAGAGGAAGATGGCGGGGGTGTCTTCGACTAGGAATTTTTGAAAGTCTTGGTAGATTTCTTTTCGTTTTTTGGGGTCGGAGATAATGCGACCGTCTTCAAGTAATTTATCTATTTTTAGATCTTGATAGTGAGTAATATTTGTTTCTTGAGTAGAGTGCCAGAGAGCGTGTTGATCCGGATCTAGGGGAATTTCTTGGGCAATTAAAATTGCCTGAAAGTTTTCATCGATTGAGTTAATGATTTTAACTTCAATGTCTACATTTAGGACTTTTTCCCAGCTGGTGGCTATTTCTTCTGCTAGATTAAGAAAAGAGTCGCTGGTGCCTAGAGAAATTTTTAGTTTACCGCTTAGACTAGCTTCATTAGTAAAAGTATCAAATAGCTCTTTGGCTTGAGTGGGGTTGTAGTCATAAGGCTTAGCTTTGCTGTTGTAGGCCCAAGATTTTGGACTGATCGGAGTTAGGGCTCTGGTTTCACCTTCTTTGCTTTTATTCTCAATTGCGTAAGCCAGAGATTGCCTTAGGGGTTTGCTGGATAGATTGTTGTCATTTAAGTTAAATAAAATGGCTAGATATTGATTTTCGTTAGTAGTTTTTTCTATATTAACTTTTTTAGCCCATTTTTCATCTAAAGGGTTGGTGATGATGTTTAAAAGTTGGTCTATCTCTCCCAATTTAAAGCCAAGCCAACCTGCGTAGTGAGATGGATAAAATTTATAAGTTAAGTCGTTTTTAGGACCGGTTAAGCTCAATGACTTAAGGTAAGGTCCTTGATACTTTATATTTTTAACCATATAGTCTCCGGCAGAAATAGTGTTATTTTTAAATAATGGCCTGGTCAATAATAATAAAAACGGAGAAAAAGGCTCTTTTAACTTAAATTCTATGGTGGATTCGTCAGGATAACTAACTTCAACATCAGGAATATCCAGAGATATATCTTTTGAAGAAATTAAGGTACCGTCACTCCAAAGAATATTTGGTTTTAGATAAACTTTGTAAAGGGTTTCTTCTTCTAAAATTTCCCAGCTTTTGGCTAAATCCGATTCGATAATACCGGCGGAATCTACTTTCATTAATCCCCTGCTGATAGTTTGAGAAATAGAACTTGGAATAGAGTTCATGGTGTATTGACCAACAAAGCCGATTTTTTGATGTTGGTTGGTTTTTGGAATTAAGGGAAGTAGATTTTTAGAAAAGAAAAAAATGATAATACCAATAATAGTAAAACTTAAAATTAGTTTTTTGTGCTTATTGATAAAGGAGCTTAAAATCCAAAACGGCTTTCTAAAAGGCCGAGTCAAAATCATATACGAAAGTTAATTAATGACAGAATAACAAATATAATGGCTAAAATAATAGTCAAGTAAAAGATAGCTTTTTCAGCGCCTTTTTTTGAGTGATACATTTGAGATTGGCCACCAAAAGCAGTACCTAAACCGGTGCCTTTAGCTTGAAGTAAGATAATGGCAATTAAAGCAATGGCAACTAAGGTTTGAAAGATGATTAACATATTAATCCTTTTTTAAAATTGTAGAAATTAGATTGAAAATCAAGCTTAGCAGGAAACTGGTGAGGATGTAAGAAACAGTTTTGTTAATGTAAAATTCGGGAGTGGTAAAACCACCTTGGGAAATTGAAGGGAAAGTAAAAGAGACAATTGAGACGGTACTGACGATGTTGGTTAAAACTATAAGAACCAGGACATTGGCAATCCAACGAAATAAGCCCAGGGTTATTAGGTTAATGGGAAGGAGAAATAACTTGATGATGGGTTTGACTAGATAGTTAATTAAAGTAAAAATCGTGCCGGCAGAAATGAGGTCAACTAGGTTATTTGGAACCAGTAGTCCAACAAAAAAGGAAGAAGTAATAAAAAGACTAAAGGTATTAAGAAGAATTAATCTGATAAACTTTTTCATAATTTTATTTTATCATAAATACTTTTTTTAAGATGTTTTTTAATGATTTTAATGATGAGAGTGAGGCTGATTAAGATTAGAGTGATAATAATAATATATTTATAGTTGTTTAAAATTATGGTGTAGGTGGGTAGTAAAATAATTTGATGATGGGTATTTGAGTATTCTGAAGTAATGGTAATTTCATCGGTGAAATTTGAGGTCCAGTTTGGAGCAGTTAGTTCGATATTAATAATATGATTAGAAAATGGAGGTAGGATTGGTACTTTCCAATTATTTTCTTTTAGATCAAAGTGATTGGAAAAAAAAGTAATTGATTGATTATAAAGAGCCACATTACCGGTATTTTCCAAAATAATTTGGCCATTAATAGGTAAACCGGCTAGAGTTTTTTCGGGCAGTTTAATAGATAAATTTGAGTTTGGGTTTTTTATTTTGGGGGTGGAAAAGTAAACATCAACATCTTTACTTTCAACTCCCGGAGCTTTGTAAGCTCCTGCCGGAACAGGGTATTGGCTGTCTTGACCCAAAATAACAAAAGCAAAGTGATTAAGGTCTGTAAAGTTAAAAAAATCAACTCCGCCGGTAGTATTACCCCAAGTGGGGTCGACGGGTGTCCATGTACCAGTTTTGGTGTCGTAGTACTCCGGCCAAGCATGCAAGACATCTTTTTTTAGGCTTAGTGGCCTTAAAGAGGAGTTAGTGGTGTAGGCAAAACCGTTTATGGCTCTGCTAGGAATACCGGCGGCTCTGGAAAGGGCTATAAAAAGATCAGTAAACTCCATACAAATAGCTGAATCTTTGTTGTCTAAAACATTAGCGGCTCCAAACCTGGTAGTGGTTTCGCTTAAACGACCGTAGTCATAAATAAGGTTATCAACAATATATTGATAAATTTTGATTGGTGATTTTAGTTCTTTGGCCAGT
>JBDRQW010000101.1:0-3160 GCA_043826085.1 Candidatus Beckwithbacteria bacterium
GTGTGGGGGAGGAGACACATTTTAGGGTGATGGAGTTTTCTAATTCGAATTCCCTTGACGTTAGATTTTGCTCTTGGGATAATTTCGAGTTGGGAAGATTTTGATTGGACGGTGGGGCTGGATCCTAGAATGCCAAAGAGATTTTTAATGTAGTTTAAGTACTTTTTTTCTGATTGATCAAAAATAGTCTCTGGAGATTGTGGAAGAGTATTTAAGTAGTCTTGGAGCTGATTTGGGTTAAGTTGAGGCTCAAGTTGATTTTCTGGAATAGGTTTTGTTAGAGAGAAAATATCTAGAGTTTTTGGAGAAGCTTTGTAGATAAATTGAGTGGGTGAGTAGATGGATTTAATAAAGTTAATAATCCATTGGTCTAGGGGTCGATCTTCGACTGGCATAAAAGCTAAAGCAAAACCAAAAAGAGCAAGAATGGGACCAAGAGTCCATTTAAAAATAAAGACAAGATTTGAATTAAAGATGAGCCAGGCTGAGACAAGACCGAAAGCCAGTTCTAAAAACTGTTTTAGGGTCATGTCTCCGACTAAACGAAATTTATAGGCGGTGATATTTTGAGGAATCGGGTGTTGTTGCATAAGATTACTTTATCAGTTTTGTTTGGGGATTTCGATTTGTAATAATTGTTTTAATTTGAGAATGTAGTGTTTTGGCTGAATTGATGGCATTTTTTGCCTCTGTACTTGAAATACCGGTTAGGCGACCATATAGAAAATCATGCCTTTTTCTTCTTAATCTTTCGAATTGATTGGTTAGGTTTTTATATTTATTCCCTAATTTTTTAGAAGTAAAATCAACCACTGTTTTATGTTGGGCTGGTCCGGAAGGTAATTTTCCGAAGGAAAACATTAGGGCACGACCAAGTTTAAGCATGGCTTGATAAGAAATAGTTAATGACCATTTAGGGTCAATTTTGATCAGTTTAAAGGCGGTTTTTAAATCTTGACTAGCTTGATCTAGCCAATGGTTGATTTGAGTAAAGTTGGAAGAGATGGATTTAGTTTGATTCATGGATAGAATTGTTGATTAACGAGATGGTTTTTGAATTAAGGATTTTTGAGAGAAAGCCGGGTTTTATTTTTTCGGCCTTAAATTCTTTATCAGAGTAAAGAGTATAGTTAACAGGTCTATTTAATTGTGATTCGAGTTTGTTTAGTTTAGTATTAAGCTGGTCAATTGGAGGGGAACCGACGATTAATAGATCGATGTCACTGTTTGAGTTAAGTTTTTGAGTGGTGGCCGAACCATAGATAAAGGCTTGATTTATTTGGGAAATTTTATTAATGATTAAGGTAATTTGAGTGATATATCCATATTGTTTATTAACCAGGCTTTTAATTTCGGGGAGTAGGGGATGGTGAGGATTAATTTGGAATAATTTTAAGCGTCCCTTTAGGGAAGCGCGGAGTAATTCTAGTTTTTCCAAATTGGAAAGGAGACGACTAGTAGTTGAAGCCGGCCAAGAGAGATTTTTGGCAACCTGTCTGACGTAGAGGGGTTGATTGGGGTGATTAAAAAATTCACTAAGAAGTTTTAAGTTTTTAGAATTTAGATTAAATTGTTTCATAATTTGGTACAAATGTACCAAATTATGGATGGGTTGTCAATTGAGGTTTATGGTTTGATAAAATAATATGATTAGGCGTTGTTGTATATGATTATTCTAAGAAGTAATAACTAAATTTATTAAGATCAACCTCGATTTTATTTAGCTGATCAATAGCAGATTGTTTAATTTCCTTTGAGATTTGAGTGAGTAGGCGGATACGAAAGCTATTTTTATCGAAATCGTAGATGATAATATAGTCTTTAGTTTCTATTGGTAATTTAGAATACCAAGGATATTTTTGGTGGAGGCTTGTTAAGGCTTGTCCAAAATTTTGAGCATTTTGGTATTCCCGGGTTAATTTTTGGATTTCAAGTTGGTCAAGATTAAATTGATTTTTTGGAAGAATTGCGGGGGGGTTGGGGTTGAGGCTAGGGGTTAAATTTGACTTATTTTGAGTTTTAGGAAACGACAAAATAAACAAAATAATTATGATAGTAATTAAACTGATTAATAAGATAATAATTTTTTTATTCATGGTGTACCGAAACCGGCTACTTCTATTGTAGTATTGCCAGTGTTAATTATTTGAAAATGTCCAGATTCATCAACGGGATAGGACATAGTTTTGTATGGTGCATTAGACTCATAGGTGGTAAAACCCTCTGAAGAAACCGAGTAAACTATAGCTACGTGAGCATTGGAGATACTTCCAGCGGGAATATGAAAAAATACAGCCATACCAGGACAAATATCCTTGATAGTAATATTGTCTATCATAACATCAAGGTAGCGATTTTCGCCCTGAAAGTATCCAGTGAGGTTGTGGGTGAGAAGATGGGGAACAACAATAGGAAAACCACTTTCACTAAAAGATTTAATAATTAACCAAGTACACCAGAATAAGTTAACAAAATTTTTATTGACATTAACCCCCAAAAGTAAAGGGTTATCCTTAAAAAGGGGGTCGTCAAAAAGTTCGGGGTAGTCAGGTGATTTGTTATACCAGTTGTTATAGACATTATCACTGTTATCAAGATCCATGTCAAAACCAGGTTGAAGATTATCGACAATTGATTTGGCTCGATCTGCGATTGCCTGAGAACAGCTGTGGGGTTGAGTGCTTGAACCCTTTTTTATTCTTTCAGTTTCAGGGATAAAAAAAGCGGCATTGAGGGTTTGTTGTTGTTGATAGTTAATGACGGCGATGGAGACTACAGGGACACCAATGCCGACTGCGGCAACAGAACCGGCCAAAGTGGCGGCGGAGGCTCCTGATAAGGAAGAAAAAAAGCCGGAAATGGCAGTGCCGGCAGTGCCAACAGCGGTGGCAATACCGGGCATGTTCCAGCCGAGTAAAGCACCAAGTGAACCAAAAAAACCGCCACCGATAAAAAAGGCAGGAATAGCGGCAAGGAAGCCAATTATAGGAGTGGCAAAACTCGAAACAACTAAAAAGGTGACGATAGCACTGGTTAAACCGCCAATTAACCCCCAAACAGTGCCAAAAGCAGCGGCAAAAAGAAGTTTGACGCCAGTGATAAGAGCTTGGATGGCTTTGGCTCCAAGCCCGGCAGTATCAAAAGTCTGTTTGTCTTTTTT
>JBDRQW010000102.1:0-19243 GCA_043826085.1 Candidatus Beckwithbacteria bacterium
TCGGCTCCCCGTCCGCCTTTGGCGGAAAAATTGATATATTTATTAAATACTGTTATTATCCCTCATATGGCTAAAAAAGGACCGCGCATCTTAATCGCTTTCAAGTGTACGATTTGCGAATCTCACAACTACATTTCTCAAAAAAACAGAAACAATGTTGAGGGAAAATTAGAACTAAACAAGTACTGCAGAAGGTGTCGAAAACACACCTTGCACAAAGAAACCACAAAATTAAAATAACGATCAGGTTCCGAACTAAAATTTCAGAAAGTTCGGAACCAAATATGGGCCCGTGGTATACCGGTAACATTTTTCCATGGCATGGAAAAGTAGCGGGTTCGATTCCCGCCGGGTCCACAAATTTTAAAAACTCAATATCTCCGGCTTAAATAACATCGCGTAGCCAATCCAAAGCATCACCAAACCACCAATTAATCTGGCCCAATTTGAATACTTACTCTCTACTCCAATCGCCCTCAAGGTAGTCATGGCTATCACAAAAATCACTATATCATCCAACATAAAAATAAAAATATAAAACAACAAATATAAATAGTACTTAAAACTCGGTAAGTTCTGCATCACCAAAGCCTTAGTATAAATAGCCGGCAAACCGGCACTGCAAGCCAACTCAATCACATTGACCGCTATTGCTAAAACCATTATCCCCAACACCGCCAAAGCCAAATTTTTATCACTGACTGCTGACTTAATCCTGGCAAACACCTGTTGTCTTTTTTGACTATTTTCAGTTTTACAGCCACCACCTTTACCCATATACCATTGATAAAAACTATACCCTCCGGCCCCTACCGCAAACATCCCCACCAAAACTCTAATCCAACCAACCATCCCCAACCACATAAATAAATTCAACCAAGCCGCCATCATCCCAAAATAAACTAAACTCGAAGCAAAAATAAAAGCCAAGCCCAAAATCCACATTCGCTTCCTATCTTTCATTCCCAATAACAAACTAATCAAAAACAACAACGTCCACATAGCACAGGGGTTAAAACCATCCACCAAAGCTATTAAAAAAGTTAACACTGGTAAAGACACCAACCGCCAATCCTTTTCACCTAAAAAAGGCAACTTAATCATATGTTCATCTTTTTTAACTTCTACCGGCTCACCCAATATATTCTTAACTGTAGCCTCAATTTGCTCAGCATTATAATCCATACTAAAACCAACAAAATACTCATCCCCAATTATCGTAAACGGCACCGGCCCAACCTCCACCCCTAATCGCTGGCCTTCTTTAAACCAATAATCACGCTCTTCTGAAATAGAAACCTCATGGCTTCTAATTTCTATACTGGAATACTTTTTTTTCAATTGATCTAAAAACGGCTTTTCATCGGCACAATGAGGGCAAGATTTCGAGTAAAAAAAATCAATCACTACTTTCTCCTGAGCCCAAATTCGACCAACCTGAAACACCATCCCATATATAATCAGCAACACGATCGTGAGCAACTTTATATACTTCATTTATCTTTATTTCTCTGGATTATTTCCATCAACTTTTTAACCGATGGCTCCCCTGTCACTCTCTCAATTTCTTGACCATCTTTATCAAGCCAAATAAAACAAGGCAATCGCCCCCCATCTACTCCATACTGCTCCATCTTTTTCTTGTCATTATCATAATCATAATACTCAGTTTTAAGTTCCGGCATCTCATCCTCAACCTTTTGCCATCTGGGTCGCATCACCAAGCAACCACTACACCACTCTGCACCTATCTTTATTACTTTCATAACTTTTATAGTACCCTCTAAATAAAATACTTGCAAGTCTTTTTCGAACCGAGTATAATGGTTATATAACTCTATGTCATATTCATTAAAAATAAAAGAAAAAGCAATAAATTTAAGAAAAAAGGGCTATTCAATCAAAGAAATTGCTTCATTTCTGAAAATTGCCCAAAGCACTTCTTCCTTGTGGGTTCGTAATATAATTCTTAACCAAAAAGCCCTACAACGTATTAAACAAAGAAAAATATATGGACAATACAAATCTTCTCAACAATGGAAGGTAAAAAGAAAGAAAAATCAAATATTAGCTCACAACAAAGCAAAGCTTATCATTTCACAGCTAAATTTAAATAAAGAAAACTTAACACTTATCTGTTCAATTCTTTTTTGGGCAGAAGGAGCAAAACACCTCGGTCAAATTAAATTTATTAACTCAGATCCTGTCATGATAACCACTTTTTTAAAACTATTTCGATCCTGCTTTATCATTGATGAAAAAAAACTTCGAGCCATCATTCATATTCATGAATACCATAATGATAAAAAAATTAAAAAGTATTGGTCAACAATCACCAACATTCCGATCTCTCAATTTTATAATTCATACTTAAAACCTCATACTGGTAAAAGAAAAAGAATAAATTACAAGGGATGTATTAGTGTTAATTATTACGACGCCAAGCTTGCTCGAGAACTCCATGCCATCTATAATACATTCGCTAGCAAATTTTTAGGGGTGTAGCTCAGCTGGCTAGAGCGTTTGTCTCCAAAACAAAAGGCCGTAGGTTCGAACCCTACCACCCCTGCACATCAGAACGAATTTGAGGCTTTAGTAACACATCGTAAGGTTTTTCTAGAGTAAAACTAAGTTTCTTATCCTCTAAAATAAGGTCCGAGCCAACAGCTCGTATCAATTGCTGTTTTGCCTCGTTATTATCACCTTCCATGATTTCTTTACCTTGATAACAATTTTCAAAGAATTTTTCAGCAAGTTCTAACCATTTCATTGAATAATCATATCCATCATCTAATTTTTCTTTTAGTGACTGTTTTTCATCAAGTATTTTTAATTTCATTGTCGAATACTCTTCCGCCAATATTTCATCATTCATCCTCATGTCCAGCAGTTTTCCTAACTTCTTATCAACAATCTTATATTCTCTTTCAAATCCTAGTCTAATTTTTTCCTGTTGATCTAATTCCACTTCATATTTTTTTCTTAGTAATTTAACCCCCAATTCCCAAACTTCTTTGTCAATACTAATCCCTTCAACCATATCACCAAACATCTCTTCCAAGTCATCACCTGTTACTGCTTCCTGAGAACAATCGCCTCTCTTTCTAGTACAGTGGTAATAAGTATAATAAGCATCCCTATCTGTCCCCTTAAAATACTTATGTTTAGTTTCAGCAGTTATTGAGCATCCACACTCACCGCACTTCACCAAACCCTTATAGGTATGTATCCAGTTATGTTTTTTAGGTTTAGAACGATCTTTAAGAACTTCTTGCACCCTATCAAACAACGATTTCGTTATCAAGGGCTCATAACTACCCTGATGATACTCTCCAGAGTGTTTAAACACTCCATAATAAGCCGTTCGCTTCAAGTGTTCATACATCCCACTCTTTGCTATTTTATTGCCCAGAAAACTTCTCAAGCCCCATTCATCGGCTAATTCAACCATACCTTGAATACTATATTTACTCGTAGCAAATTTTTCAAAAATCTTCCTCACTAATGGCCCTTTTTCTTCATCTATTTCTATATTCCTATAATCTCCATTTTTTGAATTAACATAACCCAAGGGGGCTTTACCACAATACTCACCCCTTTCATATTTCTGACGATTGCCCCTTTTAACATTGGCCCCAATTTGCCTAGAATAATCATTACTCATTCCAAACAACATATATAACATAATTCTATTATCGTCCCTCTTATATCGCTCATAAGGTGTTCTTAACTCTAATATCTTTCCCTCATCCATAGCGTAGATAAACTCGCCACCTTCTTTTGGATTTCTTGCTATTCTATCTGGTTTCCAAGTCAATACTGCATTAGCCAAACCCAACTCAAACATTTCCATCATCTCGGCAAACACTGGTCTACCAGGCTTATAAGCCGACTGGCTCTCTTCTAATATTTTTGTAACTTTTAAGTCTTGACTACTTGCATACCCCTTTAACTCTCTTTTTTGAGCCTCTAGGGACAATATCTGTCTTTTCTTGTCTTCTGTAGATTTTCTAATGTAGATTACAAATTTTAATTCATCTTTCATATATTTCAAATGCCCTCACTGGTGTACTCATAGCCTTGCGGATATGTCCAATGAGGGCATTAAAAACCCGCAAGATATGAGTACAGTTTAATAATACTATATTTCTCGTTTTTACTCAAGATATAGACATTTTAGATTTCATCCTTACCTCCTTCATTTTATTTTTTAAGAAAGGGTTGTTCTCTAACACTTTTTTTAAACCATTGTGAGTAACCTTGAAATCTATATTATTAGTTTCTGTATTATTCTCTTTAGTATTATTAGTGTGACGATTATCTAACATATGATATGAGTTTTTCCTCACACTTGATGTAATATTTTTATTACTATCATTTGTGAGATTATTGTCACAAATGAAACAATATTCATTCGAGGATGAATAACCTCTTCTTTTGGCACTTATATAACCCAATTTAATTAATCTCCCAACATGCATGTTTACAGTTTCTCTAGTTTGATCTACAAGGCTAGCCACTGTTTGTTGAGATGGAAAAGATTTCCCTTTTGATCCAAACTTAAATGATTTCAAAAGTACATAAGTTCTAAATTCTCCATTTGAAACTCTTGAATCAAAAATAATTTCATTATTAATTTGAGTAAATCCTTTAGTTCTATCTATATACATATCCATAATCATCTCCATTAATCCTCTAAAAAAGCTCTTAATGCATACCTCAAACTTGTTTTAGTGTTATATTCACCTTCATTAATAAATCCATTTCCATAGTTAACTCTTACTAAAAACACGTAGTCCTCGTTTTTTTCCCTCAAGATATAATTAAAAATTTGCTTTGATTTACGACTAGCTACCCTATCTATCCTTTTGCCTACTTTATTTAAAATTTTTAAATTTATAAGGGGCTTTTTATTATTGAAGTGATTTTTCATTTTCATATCCATATGTCAATTCCTTTACCTAGAATAGATCCTATCTTTTAATGTCCTCATGCAATCAAAATATGTTTTAGCTTTCACTTCTAAGTCTCCTGACCAATAATCATTTACAATTTTATTTGAAGCACTAGAGTTAAAAATAAACCAATAAAAACCCTCACCATTTCTAAGTCCTGAAAATTTAATTCCAGATGCCATTAAAGCTGAGGCCTCCCCCAAGTCTTTAGTTAAGTATTCGTTTTGATTTTGGTTGTCCATAATCCTTTATCCATCTAAATTTTGAATATCCCTCAACAAGTAAAACTAAGCTATTAGCTATATCAGTTATTTCATCCTCGAGAAGTTTTCTTCCATAACGAGGTTCAAATACTTTGTTAACTTCTAGTTTTAAGTCTTTGGGGATCCAATTTTTCATAATATTTAATATTTTTTCCATTATTGATTGTCTATATTAATTATAGAGACAATTTGTCCGTATATGCCGTTCTTGAGGGAAATTTAGCAAAAAACAAAGATTATGGGGTTATTATTACCAAATTTTGGAGTGTATATTCAAAATCAACTTAAACACTCTTAATCCTATCAGTAAGGATACTGACTTTTACAACTAGCTATTGCTCTCAATAAATCATTGTAGAGATTTGCTTGTGCCACATCATATCCACTTGAACCCAATGCACCTTTAGCTCTGTAATATTGCCTTAACTGTGTTTCTTGTGTTTGATAATTACTCCTAGCATCTCCCATGCAAATAGATTGTTGATCTCGATTATAGGCACTATTATCTACTGCCTGATTTGAAGGATTATTATTAGTTGTTGGATATGTATAAGTAGGATAGTTATAGCTTGGCTGATTACTTTCCTGATCTTTATTGCATTGATTTTTATCTTTATAAAAGACCCATTTATCACCTATCTGACAACAAACTGAATTATCACACTCACTTTTTTTAATATAAGTAGTCCCACCACCACAATTACTACTAATATTACAGTTAATCATGTAGTCTGCTTGTTTTCCCCAAGCTTCATTTAATTTTTTACATTCTGTTTCTGAGGTCTTAAATTGTTTTCCATCTGGCCCTACACAGTCAATAGTTTTAACCTGACTATCTTGCTGTACTTCATTTTTAGGTTGACTAATCGGTGGAGATGATACAACACTTTTTGTGCTTAATGTATCTATTTTCTGTTTTTCTTGATTTGCTTTTTGTTCTTCAAAAATAGATCCAGCATATGCAACTGTTGGTACCAACAAAATCATCAATGCAATTGTTTTAAACAATCCACTTATGCTTTTTCCAGTAAAAGGCTGCTTACTTGTATTATTTTTCATTTAGTTTCAAATTTACTATCCACAAACTCTCCAACTTCATTACCCCAACCTTCAATTTTTTCTTTAGTAATATAAACTTCCCCATTATTCCAGTTTTGGTTTCTGATAAATTTACCATCTTTATAAATAAAGGAATTTAACGACCACCTATGAGGCTCTGAATGACTTTCTTCTATTGGATCCCAAATCATATTTGCATATCTCAACTCTAGGGGCTTATTAAGTTGATAAGTAGAATAGGCATTCATGCCTCCTAGTGGATAAGTTAATTGCTGTTTGTGATTATTTTCATTGGTTACTGTTATTAAAGTATCTGCCCTGAACATATCTTCATCATTTGGATAACCACCAACCGCCTGTAATTCCCCATCAATAATTTTCCAAAGAATTAACCCCCTAAATCCTCCACTTCCAAAAGCGTGGCCAATCCACTCTGAAATGATCAGATCATCAAAAAAGATAAACTTGTCATTAATGACACAAAAATCTTCAATAGAAATCTTAAACACTGACTTAATTCCCCCCTCACTAATCAGATACACCAACGGATTTTTACTACATTCTTCCAAAGACTCAGCATAAACAACTAAATTTTTACCATGCTTAATTGCTTTTGATGAATAACCCTCTGGAAATCTATTAGCAAGAAAATCCGTTTTATTAATTTGATTTAGCCTATAAACAACTAAAATTATTAATAACACCAAAATAGCTAATCTAATCTTTTTCATAGTGACTAAAATAATATCATTAAAATAAATGCTATAAAATTTAAAAACAAAGTTACCTTCCAAACTTTAATAAACCAATAACGTTTATCTTCTGGAAAAAATCTTTTATTTTTGATTTTATTAAACAATGAATAAAACAATCCGAAAAATATCGTAAATATTACAATTTCAAAAAAGGGTTCAATTATATAATAAAACCATGAAATTAATACTTTTTCTGATGGAAACATTACCATATAAGATAATAAAAAACAGTAATTTAATAAAAAATATTTAGCCATTCGAATACTAATTTTAGAATCTGCTTCTGTTACTCCTACAATATTCTCATCCTCATCTAATATTTCACCTTCCACAGTATCTTCTTCTTGCTTAATTTGACTTATTTTGTTTTCTAACTTGTCAGAAAAATATGTTGTTATTAAACCAAATGGCACTACAAAAAAAGCTGTTATTATTTGATAAATGCCAACAATAAAACGACCTAGGATAATAAATAGAAATAAAAACAACCACTGCCTTGAAATAATAATTTGCCAAACTAAATACAATGGATATATCGCAAAATAAACCTGTATAACAATGTTAATTATTATATTTAAACCATGCGATAAAACAAAAACAGGCTTTTTTGAAATTAAACCCAAAGCATAAAATACCATATGAATTATCAACCAGCATAAAATCAAAATAAAGTAAATAAGTAAAAAGTATAAAAATTGCATACCCGCTACCCTTTCTTTTTAAACATTAATGTCAGAAAAAATAAAATTGCTGAAATTAAATCAATCCCCACCCAACTAGCTTTAGATAGATATATAGGAATTATTGGATTAAATAAAAAAGCCACACCAACAAATGATAATGCCCAACCATTTAAATTTGATTCTTTAAATCCAATTGTCACTATAATTGCAGATATACAAATAAACCATCTTAATAGAATGTAGAAACCATAGGGCCATATTGAAGGTATTGCTAACAAAAGTAAAATACCTGAAATAATAGAAAGTGATTTAATATTCATTTGGGATATATTTATCCGTTATACTAATTATTTCATTTAAGTAGTTAACAAATTCAGATTTTTCTTCATTAGTAAACTTTTTCTCTATTAATTTTGACGCAACACTCACATTTTCACTTAACAATGCACACTCAATAAATAGCTGTAAATTACTCCAAACAATATTTGGAAAATAACCTTTTAATTCTTCAGATTCATAAATCTTGCTTATAATTACAAATCTAACAATCTTCCTGTAGTTTAAGCTAGAATTTTTTTCAATAAAATTCTTTTTTAATAATAATAAATACTTATTCCCCTGATCTTTATGTGCTAAATCAATAACTATTGAATAAATTTCCTTACTCGTCTTCTTGACCTTGTTCTGTTTATATAAACGTAAATGTAAAAAAACCTGTTTATGAAAATAATCAATAATCTGAGGATCATCAATTGATGTTTTTGGTAAAACTATCATCCACAGTAACCCAAAAATAATTAACAATGGCCCAAAATCTAGACCAAAAAAGAAAATTGGCCACCCTGAAACAAATATTAAAAAAGGTAAAGAATCTTTTAAATTTTTGAGTAAAGTATTTCCTTTTGGTTTGATAACAGTTTCATTAATTGCCAATATTAACAATATTAATAATAAAAATGGAAACACTTTCTCTAAATATTTTAAACAAATACAAACCGTTGCCTCTGGATTAATCGAACACTGCGAAACAATTCTTCTTGAAATAGCATTACCAGCTATTGACATATTAAACCTCTCCTATTAAGTATTAATCTATACTACCAGTAAGTCGACTACTGGTAAATATCCACGCAAAATGTATGCGTGACTAAATCAAGTAATGTTTACAACCAAATTGGTAAAAATATCGCAAATTTTCGCCAAAAAAAAGATTTCACTCAAGAAAAACTTGCTCTAAGCGCTGGCCTAAATCGAGCCTATATTGGCTATATTGAGCGGGGGGAGAGAAAACCCACAGTTACTACTCTAGTCAAGATAGCAAAGACTTTGGATATCAAAATTCATCAGCTTTTTACATAATCCCCTTTTCTTCGTAAATCCTAGCTCTTATTCTCAATCCATTGTAAAATTAGGCTGGAAATATGAGTAAAATCAAATCAAAAATTATTAAAAGACTCTCTCGTCTAAGAAAAGTTTACAGCAATATTTATATATTTATACTATCAGGATATCTCGGAAAAACGATCATCACCCTTAACACAATTGACCATATAATTCTAAATTGGATTTTTTATTTTTTAGTTTATAGCCCCACTGAAAATAAACAAGTTAAGGAATTTTATAGAATAGTAAGCTCTAAACCCATGGGAGTAAAATTAAAATGGCTTGAAGATATCTACAATGGAAAAGTTCCGTCAAGAAAATCTAGAGGAAAATTAAAATTAAGCCCTACAGTTACATTGCTAATTAAACACCCAATAATAAAAAAGATAATCACTTTATCCAAAAAACTCGTTCAAGATACTCGTAATCCATTAGTGCACTCACACTATACTCTTGGATTTGGGAACGAAGATCATTGGAATTTACATTACAACAGAACCTATTTCAGTAAAAAAGCCAACAAATTAGAGCGTTCAAAGTTTGAAATAAAAGATGCAAAAGAGTATTTGAATGAAGTTGAAAAAGGTCAAAAAATACTTCAAGAATTATTTTTCAAAACCCTTAATTCTGTATATCCAATAAAAAAAACTATTGCCTAAAGCCTATTGGCTTCTTCTAGCAACTCTGGAGTAATATTGTGAAAGTAGTTTTGCGTTACTTGATGTGAATATGAATCTACTTCTCTGAAATTATGGATGGATTTAAGAAGAAATGTAGCCATACTAGCACTATATTCATTGTTAAGAGCTTTTTGAATTAACATATCTATCTGTAAATTTTGTATCTGTTCCACCGTATGCATAAATTCATCATGCTCGTCCCGATACAAGTATATGGCTCTCGTCGATATCCCCAAGAGTAGAGCTAGTTTTTGAAGAGTTGGGAGTTCATCATTTTCTATACATTTTAGTAAGTATTTATTAGCCTTTTTAACGATTTTTCGTGAATATTTAGACGGACGCCCCAATTTCATAGAGTCCTTACTGTAATTTATTAAAGTTTTAGTTTTCATAATGCTCCTCTACTGCAATGATTAAAGTTCTAACTAATTGTACCTAGAATAAAGGCTGTATATGCATTTCAAAGCTCTACCTACATCTATAGAGGACTATATCTTTACTCTGTTGTTAGTTCCATTGAGACTCCCTAATGGTTTTTTATACTCGAATATTTCTCTAAAAAAATAATAGTGCAGAGAATTAAAAGGCTCTGGTCCAACATTGTTATATAATATAGAAAATGACAGGAGTATTCGAATTTATCGAACTATATTTAATCAGAGACCTTCAATCGATTAGATCACTAGAATCTGATGATGGATTAGGTAAGTGTGGTTATCAAATGATGGTGAGTATATGCACTGGATGTGAGTTGCTGGGATCTATTGAAAAGAACGATTTTAGCAATAATAGTGAAGCCAAATTTTTATTCTTTATAAAAAAACATCTCTCCCATTATGTTTTTAGTTGGAAGATACTTTATCATTTTATTCGCAATAGAGTAGCGCATGACTTTATTACTCCCCCTAATGTTGTAATTCGATTAAAGAACGATAAACTTAGGCATCTTGGAACGATTGATGATTGGTTTGTTGTGGATGCCTATGTTTTCATGGATGATTTTATCTCAACGTATAGAAAAATTAAAGAAAAATATGAATCAGATCCAGATTATAAAAAATTGATGGATAAAGGATATCAACAACTTATTGAATTTATGAAGGATAAAAGCAATAAATTAAATGAAATAATTGCTCAATCTAGACCAAAAGAATTACCATATCCAGATCAACATGATGATACTGATCCTCGTGTAGCTGTACCCAGTGGAGCTATGTTTGAGTTTGACTATTTGAATTTCACTAGAATTCCAGATGATATGTTAGAGAAAATGAACATTTCTTTAGATAGTGCACTTAAAAGTGGTGCTTCTGGTTCTTCTGTGGACAGCAAGGACATTAAGCCCCTCAA
Organism: Candidatus Beckwithbacteria bacterium; assembly: GCA_043826085.1. GTDB lineage: Bacteria > Patescibacteriota > Microgenomatia > UBA1400 > CG1-02-47-37 > CAXBYZ01. The sequence goes on from JBDRQW010000102.1 coordinate 11,129, forward strand.
AAAAGATGAGACTACTTAGCTGACTATATGAGTAGAGATGATTTTTTAGAAAAAATAAAAGAAGCTAACAAAAACTATGAGGGGAAAATGAAGGCTATAACTTTTATTGTTCAAAGAGGTGGTGAAGAAAAAAAGATTTTCAAATGGTTATTCGCTCCAAATAGTATTGATTTTTACATCTCTTTTCCTTATTACCACTGTAAACAGTATCACTGTGGTACTGTAGAAATTCCACAACCTCCCACAAAAAATGAAGTCCTTAATGCCGTGAAGCAAGGTGTAGCTAGCACGATTCCTGTTAAGTTTTCGTACCACAAAGATGGGAACATCCATTTTAAGCCGACGAATGTAGCGCATGATGCTAAAAATAAAAATTACAAACTGTCAGCAATAAAAGTAAAGCCCATAGACGAGCTTGATGGTGAGCGTATTTTTACTATCAAATTTGAAGGATTAGATAAATTTAATAGCTTAAAAAAACATATAAGCAAAGGTGGTAACCAAGAGGCATTGTTGCCTGTTCCAGAAGATATCATTAATTTTGAAATACAGGCCTATGCAGGCCCAACTCAAGCAAGTATAGATGGGCATATCAAGAAAGGTGAACCAGCTTGGTTTGAAACTAAGGGAAAAACAACAACTGGTAAAACTGTATATATAGGAATTTATGCGATTCTTTCAAGAAGATCTCATATTGAAGATGATAACAAAAATGGATTGGTTGTCTTTGTTGGATTTGATCGAACTAAATTGAAACAAACTGGCAAAGAAAGAGGATTATATTTGTTTGCAAGATAATTGGGCAACCACCTCTTGCTAAATTACTAACGAGACTTAAGATTCTGTCTGCTTTTTTTTCTTTTTTTAATTCTGGTAAGAGAATCTGCTTTTTGGAATCTTTCTGTTTGAGTAAACTCATCTTTTATTTTTTGATTTTCTTGCATTAGCTCTGAATGCTTTTCTGCAAAATTAGGCATTACTTTAATGGTTTTGTAACTTTGGCTTACTTCATACCACAGACCCATAATTGCAAGGGTTGTATTGGCTAACTGCCAAAGAGCTGTTTTTTCCAGATAATTATCCTCAAAGTCGAAATAAGACACCTGAATTTGAGCACTTTTTTTTGAGAATAGGAACTTATATCCTCTATGGGTATCAATAAGGTTTGAATGACTAGAAACCTGTACGGGTTTCTTTATTTTTAATATTGTCTTTGATGTAGTTGGATAATTTTTACTTAACCATCTATATCTTTTACTTTTAAGTTTTTTTGTGGAGTTCATGATTCCGAATTGGTCGGTTTTTGCGAATTTTTCCACATCGGGAAATGCGATAGAATAAGCAGCATCTGTTCCAGATTCAATTAACTGCCTTAAATTGGATAATGATTGCACATGGTGAAGGCGTATTATTGAAAATAAAGCGAGTAGGTAAAAATTGCGGACAGAATAATAGAATCTTAGAAATATATCTTCAGGGGCTTTGAATTTTATTAAGAAGTTTTCAAGTAATTGGAAACTTCTTAAATTATGAGCAAAATTTTCTCCATATTTATTAAGAGCATCTAGTGTTTTACTATGTTCGACTTCAATAATTTCGGTTAAGGTTCCGCTATGCTTTTTCATTTAACTTAACCACATATTGATATTACTCCACAATAGTAGCTAATTTTTGTTTTGATTTTTAATATAATTAAAAACTTTTACAATTAAAGCTTTTGCATCATTTGATAAATCTTCCAAATTTGTACTTTTTCCAATCACTTTCTCGCAAAATTTATCTTTATCATTTATTGTACCAGTGCCTTTTCCTGCTGAAGTTTTGACAGAGTAACTTTTTCTAGTTCGATCATCTCCCAATAAATTTTCTAAATACTCACCCAAATATTTTGTTTTATATACTCTATAGTCTGGTTTTGGTATATCTTCTTCATCTTTTTTTTCGTATATAGAAATTACTTTTCTTAGAACTTCAGGGGCAACTAAGTTTTCAATTTCTCGAGATGGGAGAAGATAAAAACGCTCGTTTAGCATTTTCTCCAATTTCTCGTGCCTAGCAGACTTATTTTTATCGTCCCTATCTGCAATTAGAAACATCCTTCCTGCAAGCTTTGTCACATTAATAGATTCTTTATCATCCTCATCCTCATTCCAATGAGCAACACTTGAACCTCCATATTCTACAAAAGCATAGTGTAAATCTTCTTTATACACTTGGTGTTCTTCTAATTTACCCTTTTCGATTAAGTTTTTTTGATACAACTCTAAAAAATGTCTAATATATTTCCTGTCAGTAACTCCTTCAACCCAGATTGTTGAATTTGCAAGGAAAACTGAAGAATTCCTAACTCCTAAACTCGATAAAACACTTCCGTCTGGAGAATCTACATTTTTCACCCAAGTAAAACTTTTATTACTGCCAGGAGGATTTATTTCTTTGTCACATCTAAATATCGATACATTACGATAGTCTATCGTCATATCAAGAAAATGATTTGAGTGGGTGGTTAAGAAAAACTGAAAATCTTTGAATTCTTCTTTGGAATATATATTTTTCAAAAATTGTCTCTGCATACCTGGGTGCATAAAAAGTTCAGGCTCCTCGATAAAAAACAAAGCTTTTTCACCTAAATGTTGAAACATTGAAAAAAATAGTAATACTAATTGCTGTATTCCATCTCCTATATTTTGAACTTCCCTATCTTCTTCTCCACCTACTATCAAATGAACCAATTTTGTATCTTCAGCCGAGATGATTTCGACTCTCTTATTTTCGTAAAAATTTTCACTAACAAACCCTTCAAAGGCCTTTTTTTTAGCTCTTACAGCAAGTGCGTGATTATTAGCAAGTTTATGGTTGTCTCTGTATATGTTATATCCACTAAAAATAGTTGGCGGATTTTGACCCTCTGGAAGACCCTCAAAGTAATCATTTTTAGTTTTGTTTACATAGGGATCAATATTCACATCTATCTCTGGGAATTGACGAAAACCTCTAAGCGTGGGTATATATATTCTCTTGAATGAGTATGCAGGTAGATCATTTTTCAAATCTCCTGACTCAAACTTACTTTTGTAATCAGTTACCAGGCTCTTCAGTTCATTCCTTAGTTCTTGTTGTTCTTCGTCGTTTAATGGCCTACCTTCACAGTTTTGATTGCCAGTAATGCCCTCAATTTGTTGAAAGTACTTCGTAATATCAAAACTGTATGGTTGATGTGTATTTACAAACTTATTCATAATGAAGGGAGTTTCTTTTTCGAAAGATGCAAATATTTGAATTAAACTTCCATAATCTGTTAGATCATATTTTTGTAGCACTTTTTTAACTTGACCTAAAAAAATATGAGGTGTGTTTATGAGTTCATGATAAATAGGATCATCTGTTTCAAATGTATAGTTTGGTTGCGATGCTATCAATCTTATAAAACGACTTTTTCGAGAATTATTCGGTCCAACAAAAATATTAACTTTTGACAGATTATCGAGTAGGTAAAAATCTGCATCGTCGTCTTTGTCTTTTTCTAGTCTAAATTCTCCAAGAGAATCTTTTCGAAGGCTTAAAGATTTTATATAGTAATTCATTTTTTCATTGAATTCATTTCTGAAAATTTGATAAAAACTCAATCAGTAAGCCATTATATCAGACTAAAATTATCCTAATGATAGAACTTGAAGGTTAATAATCCTTTCCAATTCATTCCTGCTCTCCCTAAACCAAGTCCTGACATAGTCCACCAGCCCCTGCAAAACTTTATTTTTTAAACAGATAATTAAAATCAGGGTTATCTTTAGTCAAATACACTTTTTTCAAGGGCTTAAATCCTTGTTTAGACAAAAGTTTAAACCACTCTCGTTTAGCCAGTAAATTTTCAGCTTTTCTTAGTTTATCAGGGTTAACTGACTGCCTACTATTAGGCGAACCCTTGGTAATCACTTCTATATACAAATAATCTTTAGTTACCCCAACTAATTCATTAACTGCCTGATGAACTTGCTTTCTGTTTAAATAACACAAAACATCCTGGCAAATAACTAAATCAAAAAAGTTATCCTCAAACGGTAAACTGGTCACCCCAATCTTTTGTATAAATTTTTTTACCGGTGATTTCTTTAAACAATACTCAGACACTTCCGTTCCAAAAGCCTCAAAACCAAGCTCCCTAAAAGCCTTAATCACTCCACCCATACCGCAACCCACATCCAAAATTTTTGCTTCCGGCTTTAATTTAATCAACCCCAAGAGTAACTTAACGAACTCTTCCCCTTCTTTCTTATAGCCTGTTAAATAATCATTGTAATTATCACTACTATAATAATCCTTATCAAAAAGACTACTTTTCATACTTTAGCAAAGGCACCGACTCAAACCATTTATCCTTCCAACCATAACCTATTTCCAAAAAATCCATCTTACTCAAACCAAGTTCAATCGCGTCTTTGATTTCCAGTAAATTAACATAATTGCCAATCCCCGGAAAATCTTTAACATTATAGCCGCACTTGATCGGATAGTAACAATTGTTAAAAATAGCCACTAAATCAACCGCCGCTAATTTCGACCCAATCTTAACGGTTATCATTCTAACCTCATAACTGATTTTTTTCCGACCAAACTCAATTACTTTCCTAAACGCATCAACTCTTCTTGGATCTTTCCAATCAGTTTCTTCTCCTTTTTCAGAAAATCTTTTTTTAGATAACTCAATCAAACCGTCAAAATCAGAGAAATTATCTATAATTATTTCCGGCTTTAAAGCTTCAATAATTCTCAAGTCTCTTCTTAAGTTATATCTCTTCTTTTTCTTTAAAGTCGCCAAGTAATCATCTAAAGATTTTATTAAATCTAATTTAAGAATATATTTGGGGTCATCCGCCTTAAAATCAATCACCTTTTTTATCCAATTTGGAACATCAAAACTTATTGCATTCAAATTCACCGGGGAAGGACTAACTGCTAAAAGTAGAGGAATATACAGTTCATCCTTAACCAAAAACTTGCTTTCTTCCTGCCACCAACTTCCAAACCAATAATATTTTTGAGTATCTTCTTCATACTGAAGAGGCAACAAACCAACTATTTCATTTGGATTTTTTAAAGTTACCAAATGAAGTCTTGGATTGTAAGCTTCAAAAAAAGCCAATCTAAACTCAAAAGTATCAAACAATGTCTGACTTTGACTAAACTTTTGCCATAAATATAAAGCTTGATCAATATCAGACACTATCTCAAGCCTCAAAGATTGAATCAAGCTTGAGTATCCATTGGAAAAATAGTGTTGATTAAGCTGAGGGTTAGATACAAGAAAAGAACCTATATTAGAAAGGTTCTTTATATTTGGAGGATTATCCTCGCCACTTTCAAAATCGAAACTTTTCTGTTTCATTTTTACCTTAATAAAAAAATCATACGCTTATTGTTATCAGAGTCAATAACCAATATACCTACCTTGTCAATCCTCTCTACCAAGCATATAATATATAGTATCGCAGTTAATTACTGGGGGTTAACGCCCCTATTTTTTATGGAATCAAAAAAAATCAGAAACATCGCCATCATTGCCCACGTTGACCACGGTAAAACCACCTTGATTGACCACCTCTTAAAACAGGCTCACACCTTTGCTGCCCATGAATCCGAAATGCAAGCCACCACTATTATGGATAGTAATGACTTGGAGCGCGAACGAGGCGTAACTATTCTTTCAAAAAACACCGCCGTTCTTTGGCAAGACTACAAAATCAATATCCTCGACACCCCCGGTCACGCTGATTTTTCCGGAGAAGTCGAAAGAGTTTTAAACATGGCCGATGGCTGTTTACTGCTCGTCGACGCCGCTGAAGGTGTTCTCTCTCAAACCAGATTTGTCCTCTCTCTGGCTCTAAAAATTGGCCTCACCCCCATTGTCATCATCAATAAAATTGATAGAAAAGACCAGCGAGCATCGGAAGTTTTAGAAGAAATCAACGACCTTTTTTTAGACCTGGCCACCAAAGAAGAACAGCTCAACTTCCCCGTTCTTTACGCCATTGGCAAAGAAGGCATCGTTGGCAATCAAACCACTCTCAATCAAGACCACTCTCTTAAACTAGAAGACAGTACCAACCTTGAACCTCTATTCAAAACCATCATCAACACTATCCCCGCTCCTGCGGTTAATCAAGGAACCGGCTTTCAACTCCAAGCCATTACTCTGGATCATGACAATCACCAAGGCTCTTTAATTATTGGCAAAGTCAATCGAGGCCAAGTAACCATCAATGACCCCTTAGCAGTTATTAGAAACTCAAAAAAAATTAATCAAGGTCGAGTTGAGCACCTTTTTGCCTTTCAAGGCCTAAAACATATTCCTATCAACCAAACTCAACTTGGAGACATTGTTTCTATTGCCGGTTTTAATGATGTCAAAATCGGGGATACTCTTACCAGTTTAGATCACCCCGAAGGCCTTCCTTCCCTAAAAATTGCCGAACCCACTATTCAAATCCAAATCTCTCCTTCAAACTCTCCTTTAGTGGGCCAAGACGGAAAATTTAATACCTCAAGACAACTAAAACAAAGACTGGAAAAAGAACTCGAGACTAACGTCGGCTTAAAATTTTTAAGTGGAAACACCTCGGAAAGTTTCATTATTGCCGGTCGAGGCGAACTTCATCTGGCCATTCTAATCGAAACCATGAGGCGCGAAGGCTATGAGTTCTCGGTAGCCAAACCGGAAGTAATCTATAAAACTATTGACAGTAAAGTTATGGAACCCTGGGAAGACTTAACTATCGAAGTTCCTGAAACCCAAACCGGTATTATTATCAACGCTTTAAGTATTAGAAAAGCCAAGATGGTCAACATGCAAAACCTAAAAACCGGTGTCCGCTTAACTTATCAAATATCAACCAGAAACTTAATTGGTTTAAGAAGCGAACTCATGACCAAAACTTCGGGCGCTGCCGTTATCTCTTCCCAATTTTACCGGTACCAACTGAAAACAACCTCAATTGATATTCAAAAAAATGGTAGCTTAGTCGCCACCGAACCCGGCCAAGCTTTAACCTACAGCATTGAACACATTCAACAAAGAGGCATTACTTTTGTTGAACCTGGAGAACAAGTATACAAAGGCATGATCGTCGGTCAAAACTCCCGATCAGAAGATCTCTGGATTAATATCTGTAAAGGTAAAAAACTAACCAATATGAGAGCCGCCTCCGCCGATTTTACCCTAAAAATCGCCCCCGCCGTTAAACTCTCTCTTGAGCAATGCCTAAACTTTTTATCTTCCGACGAACTCCTCGAAGTCACCCCCCAACACCTCCGCCTCCGCAAAAAACTCCTGACAAAGAAATAATACATACTGGTTCCGAACCAGCATGTGGTATACTATAATCATGCCCAGTGTCTACTACCATCGAAACTTTAAGCCTCAATACTTCTATCACATATTTAACCGTGGTGCTTACAAACACAAACTCTTTCACGATAAAGAAGATTACGAAGATTTTTTGGGTATCCTAGCCTATTACCTTAAATATCCAAGAGCTAAAAAACTATCCTACATGAAAACCGTAAAACGACCACACATACTGGTTCCGAACCAGTATGTGGATTCTGTCAGGTTAGTCGCCTACTGTTTGATGCCCAACCATTTCCACTTTATCCTCAAACAACTTTCATCTGCCACCAAACAAACAAATATTTCAAATCTCATGCGTCGAGTTTCTATAACCTACGCTATGCATTTTCAATATAAATATAAACACACTGGCCATTTATTTGAAGGTAAATTTAAAAATGTAATTGTCGATTCAAGTAAACAACTCCTATATTTATCTAAGTACATTCACCAACACAAAACTCCTCAATCTTCACTACCTGTTTACCTTAAACAAACTGAACAGTTAGATTGGCTTTATCCAAAATATGTTGAAAAACTCACCAAAAACTACTCTAAATTTCTTGCCTCTGCCACCTCCGAAATCAACACCAAAAAAATCGAATCTCTCGCTCTAGAAAAGTAACACATACTGGTTCGGAACCAGCATGTGTTAGTTACCTACCCCTAAACCATTCCAGACTTCTTTGCATCGCCAAATCCCAGCCACCAACTAAATTATGATCCGC
>JBDRQW010000103.1:0-9119 GCA_043826085.1 Candidatus Beckwithbacteria bacterium
TATTTTTTTAAAGATTTTGGCCAACAACAAGGAAACCTCCAATATCAAGCTTGGCTTAAAAAATATCGATCCCGTTGGATAAAAGAAAACCACACTAAAAATTTAGATGACTACATTATCAAACATGAACTTGAACCAAAATATCTTCATCTAATCAAGAAAAAATATTCTAATTTAACTAAACTTAAGCAATCTCGTTTCTATACCAAAAAAGAACGCCTTTATAATCTACCAAGCTCCCTAAATCATCTAGATTGGAGAACAATATTTGATACTTTATTTATCTGGACTGACAATAAAACTAAATATGTTGTTCGAGGTGGCACAGGGTCTTCGGGTAAACGAGAAGACAATAGTCGTTTTATTTATGCATTTCTAACCGTTCCAGGATATGATATTGGTAGTAATTACCATCTTGAAGCCAATGATCAAAAACAGTGTCTTAATCAAACTAGTTTAATTAAATGGGAAGATTTTAACAAACTCAATAAAATCACAATCGAATAATTTCCACATGAAGGTTACGAACCTTCATGTGAGATGAATATCCTCTCCTCTGCTATACTAGAATCACTATGCCCAAACAAGAAACTTCTAGATTAAACAACCTGATTACTACCGCCGCCAATGAACTCACCCAAAAGTTCGAAAATGCTCTTGATACCACTATCTCTCAAGGTCTACCGGACAGCATTCGCTATCAATGGATTAAATCTGCCGCCGGTCAACTGACTACCCAATATCTTAATAAACCGGATCAAAAAATAAACCCGGAAGATGATGCCGTCAAACAACAGTTAAATTCCGTTATTGAAACTCTTAAAAGCAGTAATCATCCCTTAAGTAGTTTTGTTCGCCCAAAAGATAAACAACAACTAATTGATATCTTGGAGTCAAAAAATCTTGAAGCCTATCAAGAAGCTCAAGTTGCCGCTCAACAATCTCGTCAAATTCGCCAACAAAAACCCGTCAACAGCCGAACCACTGCCAAAACTCTCCTCGATCAAGCTCCGGATATTCAAAAATTCGGAGCCACCCAACCAGATCTTGAAAACATTTTAAAACATCTTAGAAACCAACCCTCAGTTATTAACTCTCCTACCAAAAATCAACTGGAACAAGCTGTCCAAAACCTTCCCGAACACGCTAAGGCTCTTAATCTTACCCCCACTCAAGCGGAGCAAATCTCTCAGGAACTACTCCCCCAACTTGATCAAATCCATCATTATGTTGTCTCGGCCACCGACCCCCTACCTCAATCAACCCCCTTTACTCCTTATTCTCCCACTATCAATCCAAAAACAATTCGTCAAGCTCGATCCTTAAATGTTTCTCCCCTTGCTTTAGCTTATGCTAAATCCGGATTTTCCGCTGATGACTCACTTCTTTCTAAAGATTTACAAGCCGAAGTTAGCCAAATCAAAACTTATCTAGCCGATCCCCTTAATCCCCAAAACAAACTCTCTATTTCCGGCTACCTCACCGCTACTCTGCTAAAACCCCAAGTTCAACTATCCGAAACCATTTATCATCCAATCTATAAAAAAATCGAAGATTTAAAAACCAAAACCAATCAAACTTTTTTAAAGCCCTTTACCACCTATAAAACCATTCAAGATCAATATCAAATTCTTAAAAACCAAAAATCCCTTGGTTGGTTAATTGCTCCACGGATGCGCGCTCGCCTGACAATTGATAATCTTAAGGTGAGTTCCAAGCGCTGGCTTCATTTTCAAATGATCAAAAATCAAAAACGCCGTCGTCTCTATCGTAAAATCAATAAACCGCTTAATTCCATTAAAACCTTTTGGTCAAACTGGAGTCCTAAAGGTATAACCTCAAGAGTTAAGTCAAGCGTTGGTGGTTGGATTAAAAGTAAACTTATTTCCGGTACCGCTAAACTTGGTCAATGGTTTATTAAAAAAGGTGCCGTAAAACTAGGTAGTGCCCTTGCCAAAACAGCTATCAGTTTTGCCGAAGCGGCCAGCGGTATCGGTATTGTCTTTTTAATCTTTCAAACTGCTTTTAGTTTAGGTCTTGGTTTCTTAAAACGTTTAAAGGAAAAAATAAAAAAAGACAAACAGACTTTTGATACTGCCGGGCTTGGAGCCAAAGCCATCCAAGCTCTTATCACTGGAGTCAAACTTCTTTTTGCCGCCGCTTTTGGCACTGTTTGGGGGTTAATTGGCGGTTTAACCAGTGCTATCGTCACCTTTTTAGTTGTTTCGAGTTTTGCCACTCCTATAATTGGCTTCCTTGCCGCTATTCCGGCCTTTTTTATCGGTGGCGGTTTTTTTGGTTCACTTGGTGCTTTACTCGGCTGGAACATACCAGGTATTGCCACCGCTGTTGGCACTGCCATTTCCGGCTTTTTTTCCTCCTTATCAGGAGCTTCCGCCGCCACTTGGGCCGGTTCTGTTGCCGCAGTCGGCATTGGTGTCCCTGTAGTCTCCATCGCCGTCATTAACTATCAACAACAACAGATCTTAAACTCCGCCTTCTTTCTGCCTGAAGACTCTTTTCATCAAGGACCATCCAATCCTCAATCTTACAAATGTGATCAAGCAAACGCTCCCATCCCCACCCCCAAAAACATAGTTTATTCCAATGATGGCCAATATGCTTTTCCAGTTCCGCCAATTCATAGTTATGGTTGCACTCACTGGGGAGAAACCAACACTGCTGTTGATATTTTTGTGGCAACTTCAGCTAATGATCAAATTGTAGCCAATCCAGTTGTTGCCTACACATCTGGCATCATAACTCACGTTGAATATGATCACGAATACGCAGGAATTAACCTTTCCATTCGAGGTAATGACGGTCGAACATATTACTACTCCCACAACTGCGCTCTTTACGTTAATGCCAGTGATTCAGTTACTGTTGGTCAGGTTATTGCCACCACCGATAAAACCGGTGTCAACGCCGAAGTTACTCCTGAACACCTTCACTTTGAAATTTACCAAAACGGTCAACCCATCTGTGCTCAAACCGATTTTGAAGAAAAATTCCATCTTAATAAATGTAGCCCTGCTGAACAATGCGCTCCAATATCTCTATAATCACCAATTTATACCATCACTTAAAATCTAGGGCTGGCTTGGCCATCTTATTTATCCTTTTAGTTTTAATCATTATTTTTCTCATTATTTCTCCAAATCAAAAAGATATAAAAACTACCACTTTTCCAAGCCCAACTTCTTCTACTGCCCACCCTTCAGATACCACCTTCAAATCACCCGAACCCTTTCATATTTCTAGTTTGGATCTTTCCGAATCCAATCTTCTTTATGCCATCAGTCGACAAAACTCTCATCTCATCAAAATCACTCCAGAAGAAACAATCACCATTTACTCTCAACCCATCAAAGCTTTTTCCCATAAAGACTCTCAACTAGCCATTATTAAAGAATCTAATAAAAACATTCTTATTATTTATAATCTTAATACCAACCAAAGCCAATCCTTTAATTTTAGTCACATCTCTCCCCTTATTGATGTTTCTTTTGATCCTCAAAACAAAGGCCTTTATCTTCTAGTCAATCTAGATGTTATTAATCGAACCACCGACTTATTTTATATTTCTCTGGATAATCCTGTTCCTCAAAAACTTATCACCACCAAAGCTACTAGCTTAAAAGCTTTAACCGATCAAAACGTTTTACTTTTTTCCTACGCTGACGGTAAAGATTTAAGCACCGTCTCTATCTTTAACCTTCCAACTCAACAAGAATCCTTTTCTACCAAAGCCAACAACTACTTTATCTCCCCCTCAAAAAACTCTATTTGTATTATTAGCTCAAAAAAAGTTACCTTGATTAATTTAAGCGATCAAGCCCCAATAACTTACATTCTAGAAAATGTTTTAGGAGCCTATTGGTTGTCTGACTCTAAACTTATCTTAATTAGAAACACCACCGAGGGCGTTACTCAAGCCACTATCACTCCCCTAACCACCACTCCAACCTTTACTCTTATTCCATCACTAAAAGATAAAACCCTTCGCTCTATCATTGGTTATTTAGACAATCAACTTTATGCCATTGACTACTTTAATCAACTAACTAAAATCTCACTCTAATAACCTTTTTCTTGTCAATAATCAAAACCCTCCATATAATGGAATAATCTTATGCAACAACACCCAATTCCCCAAAATATCACCGCCTATAAATTCCGTTTAGTTGGAGACATGACCCTAAAACAGTTTTTAGAATTAGCTTTCGGTCTTGTCTCGGCCTGGCTCATCTTTAATTCAAATCTTGTTTTTATTTTTAAATGGACTCTTGGTCCCATTCTTGCTCTTCTTGGTTTTGCTTTAGCTTTTATGCCAGTCGAAGATCGACCCCTAGACCAATGGATTATTAACTTTATTAAATCCATCTACTCACCTACTCAATTCATCTACAAATCATCACCTAAAACTCTAGATATTTTCTCTCTAACAAAACCTATTCCGGAAAATCAACTTGAGCCTCAGCTTAACCCCAATCAGCTCCAAGACTACCTAAATACTCTTCCACAATCTCCAGAGACTATTTTTGATCAATCAGAAAAAAAGTACTTAAACTACATTAAAAATCTCTTTGGCATTCTAGGAGCCAACCCCACCGTCCAATCAAAATCTTCCCAACTCGAAATTATCCCAATAGCAAAATCTAACGTCAAGGGAATTCGAATTAGAAAACTCCATCACCCCAAAATGTGTCTCCTCCCCCACGCCAACACCCCAATCAAAGAAACTATCATAGCGGCTATTCCCTCCAAAGTTAAACCAACTCCCGTTAAACCTAAAATCAAAAAACCAATAATCCCAGCTAAACCTATTATTAAAATTAAAGTCAAAGAAACTATTAAACCCATTGACAAAATTTACCCCGCGTCCGCGGAGCCGACCTTTGCCGGCAACATCATCATGCCCCAACAACCGGAAAAACCAAACCTCATTTCCGGCATCATCCTCGACAAAACCGGAAAAATCATCCCCAATGTTATTATCGAAATCAGAGATAATCAAAGCCTCCCGGTCAGGGCCTTAAAAGCCAACAAACTTGGACAATTTTTCATCGCCACCCCTCTTTCAGACGGAATTTACCAAATTGTCTCCGAGCACCCAAATCAAAGCTTTGATATAATTAAACTCGAAGTCAAAGGAGAAATAATTCCTCCAATAAAAATTCAAGCCAAATAATGTCAACTAATACTTGACATAAACAAGGGGTTTTTGTAAGCTATTACCAACATGTTTCCCAGATCAATCCTGCCAAAACTAGAAAAAGAGCTTAAAGCCAAAGAAATTGTTGTCTTAACCGGAATGCGTCAAGTTGGCAAAACCACTCTCTTAAAATACTTATTTGATCAAATTTCTTCAACCAATAAAGTTTTTTTAGATCTTCAAAATCCAATCAATCGAAAAATCTTCGAAGAAGAAAATTACGACACTATTTGGGAAAATTTGGCTCCTTTTCAAGTAAAAAAATCGCAACCATCCTATATATTTTTAGATGAAATCCAAAACTCCAAAAATATCAGTCAAGTAGTTAAGTACTTATTTGATCACTATCAAGTCAAATTTTTTCTCACCGGTTCAAGTAGTTTTTATTTAAAAAATTTATTTTCTGAATCACTTTCTGGAAGAAAAGTAATTTATGAGCTTTATCCACTTTCTTTCCAAGAATTTCTAATTTTTAAAAAGCACACCCCTCAACCCAGTCAATCATTTTCCAAAAAATCCTCAAATAAAAATCAAATCTCTTATCACCAAAAAATTAAACTTTATCAGGAATATATGGAGTTTGGCGGTTTCCCTAGAGTTGTCCTGGAAAAAAATTCCGATCGGAAAAAAATTCTTCTCGATCAAATCTTTACTTCCTACTTTGAAATCGACGTTCAAAAGTTAGCCGACTTTAAACAATTATCAAAACTAAGAGATCTCATCCTTATTCTTATCCCCCGGGTTGGTTCAAAATTGGACATTACAAAAATATCTTCAGAACTTCACTTGTCTAGAGAAACTATCTACAACTATCTACAATTTCTTCACCACACCTACTTTATCCGCTTGGTTAACAAATTCTCCAACAGCATTGACCGGCAAGCCGCCGGCAACAAAAAAGTATTTTTATGCGATTCCGGATTAGCCAATCGCTTGGGTAGATTATCTCAGGGACAACTCTTTGAACAATCCGTCTTCCAATCACTAAAACCCTATCACCAACTCAATTATTATACCAAGGGAGGTCAAGAAATTGATTTTATTATCGACAAAAAAATTGCCATAGAAGTAAAATTTACTGCCTCGAAAAAACATTTAGCCGATCTCAAAAAAAGAGGTCAAAGCTTAAAAATAAAAGAAAAGTATATTATCTCTTATAATTATTCTCCACTGCCCAATGTAATTCTGTCAACCAATCTTTAAATACAAAACTATATAATAAACTGTTAAAATATATTTATGCCTGCCACTCAAATTAAAACTACCACTCAAAGCCACTTAGCCATTGAAGATATTAAAGAAGATCTGGTTATCTTAAAAGATGGTTCTTCTTGTGTTATTCTCCAAACTTCAGCTGTTAATTTTTCTCTTCTATCAGAAGGTGAACAAGATGCCACCATTTATGCTTATGCCGGTCTCTTAAACTCTCTCAATTTTCCAATTCAAATTTTAATCACCTCAGAAAGAAAAAACATCAACTCTTACCTCGGTCTCTTAAATTCTCAAAAGCAAAAAATCACCAACCCCCTCCTTAAAATCCAGCTTGAAAAATACTATGTATTTATTCAAAAAACAGTCCAAGAAAACGAAGTTTTAGATAAAAAATTCTATCTCTCCATCCCCTTTTCAAGTCTCGAACTGGGCGTCTCCTCCACCCTCTCGTCCACTTTAAAAAAACAAAAAACCCTCCCTATTGACAAGTCAAAAATAATTGAAAAAGCTAAAACAGTTCTCATCCCTAAAAAAGATCACCTCATCTCTCAACTTACTCGCTTGGGTTTAAAAACCAAACAACTCACCACCCCGGAACTCATTAAACTCTTCTTTGGCTACTACAACCCTGAATCTGGCAACGTTGACTTTACTAATATTTCCGGAGTAGAGGCCCCAATCGTTAATGCCTCTATCTCAAATGAAACTAAATCTTAAACCTACCATCAAAAAACCAGCTCCTGAATCTTTACAGAATTTACCCGGCAACCATCGGGACCAATTTTCTCAAGGCGTTACCTCAATCAAAGACATAATTGCTCCCTCAGCTATTGAAGTCGACTTTAATCATCAAAAAATCAACAATACTTATTTTAGAACCTTGTTTGTCTCCGGCTATCCTCGTTTTGTTAATGCCAATTGGCTCGCTCCCCTAATTAACTTTAATCACTCATTAAATATCTCTATGTACATCTACCCCATTGATGGTCGTGGTATTATGGGAGATTTAAGAAGAAAAGTTGGAGAAATGGAAGCTGAAATTCAATCAGACATAGAGCGTGGTCGCATTGCCGATGTTTCTACTAAAGTTAAACTTGAAGATGCTAAATCTCTTCAAATTGAACTTGCCAAAGGCTCCGAAAGATTTTTCCAATTTGGCCTCTACATCACCATTCCCGCCACTACCCTAGACGAATTAAACAAAATTACCAAACAAGTTCAATCTACTCTTGGTGCCTTAATGATCATCGCCAAACCGGCTAGCTTACAAATGAATGAGGCTTTTCAAACCACCCTGCCACTTGCCCAAGATCGCCTCATGATCACCAGAAATATGGACACCACCTCTTTGGCTACCACCTTTCCTTTTACTTCATCAGAGCTCACTCAAAGCAATGGTATTATGTACGGCATTAACCAACACAATAGTTCCTTGGTAATTCTCGATCGTTTTTCTTTTGAAAATGCAAACTCTATAATTCTGGCTAAATCCGGATCTGGAAAATCTTATCTTGTAAAGTTAGAGGCACTCCGATCTCTAATGTTTGACACTGAAGTCATTATTATTGATCCTGAAAATGAATATGAAAAACTCTGCCAGTCCGTCGGAGGCCAATACATTAAGTTTTCCTTTAAATCAGGCTCAAAAATAAACCCCTTTGACCTTTCTCAAGTTTATGAGGAAGGTGAAAATGAACTTTCTCAAAAAGTCCTTTCTCTTCACTCTCTTTTTAAAATCATCATGGGTGAACTCTCTCCCCAAGAAGAGGCTCTTCTTGATCGAAGTATCATCCTAACCTACAAGCAAAAAGGCATTACTCCGGAACCGGCCACCCAAAAAAAAGAGCCACCACTATTGGAAGATCTATATAAAGTTTTAATCGGCATGGAAGAAACCACCGCCCTCAACCTGGCCGCCCGCTTAGAAAAATTTGTTAAAGGTTCATTTAAAGGCATTTTTGACCAACACACTAACATTGATATTAAAAACACCTTTACTGTTTTCTCGATTCAAGAACTGGAAGACGCGCTTCGCCCTATTGCCATGTTTATGATTCTAGATCACATCTGGACAAAAATTAAAAAAGATTTAAAAAAACGCTTACTTATTGTTGACGAAGCTTGGTACATGATGAAGTACCCTGACTCAGCCAGCTTTTTATACTCCATGGCTAAAAGAGCCAGAAAATACTATCTTGGTTTAACCACTATCACTCAAGACGTCGAAGACTTTCTTTCCTCAGACTATGGTAAAGCTATCGTCACCAACTCTTCAATTCAAATATTAATGAAACAAAGTACCGCCGCCATTGACCTCCTCGCCAAAACCTTCTATTTATCTGAAGGAGAAAAACACCTGCTTCTTGGTGTCGGCATCGGTCACGGTATTATTTTTGCCGGCCAAAATCACGTTGCCATTAAAGTGGTCGCCTCACCAAACGAACACCAACTTATTACTTCCGACCCCAAAGAAATTTTGGCTAACAAAGCCGCCTCTATTCCTACCCCTCCTCCCAACCAAACCCCTGTACCCTCACCGACTACTGGCTCCGAACTTTAGCAAGTACTCTTGCGATCCCGAGCTTGCTTGCGATGAGCTTGCCGAATTCGTCGAGGGACTAGTTCGGAACCTTCTATATTATCCCTGCACCCTCACCGGCATAATTATATGCAAAAAATCTTTATCGGG
>JBDRQW010000104.1:0-3379 GCA_043826085.1 Candidatus Beckwithbacteria bacterium
TTTATTGGTTTTAGGAAAGATTTTGGGGTTACCGGCTATGGGGGTTTTGGGTTGGGCAGAAAAATGGGCCAACTTGGCTTTAAGATACTTTTTAGATGCTACGGTGAAAGTGGCCTTTCCTTTGTTTTCTAGACTTCAACACAAGTTAGAAAAAGCTTCTCAATCTTTGGAGGCATTTGTTTACTTTATTGCTACTATGGTGTTGCCGGTTTTATCTGGAGCTTATTTATTAATGCCAAGAATTGTGGAAACCATTCCCAAGTATGAAAAATGGCAACCGGGATTAACTACTTTTAACTTATTCTTGTTATCTGCCAGTGTAGCGGCTATTAGTACTTTTTTAACTAACTTTTTAATGGCTATGGGAAAGATAAAACAAGTGGTGGGGTTGATGGTATTCTGGACGATTTTAACTTTAAGTCTTTATCCTTTCATGGCGGTAAAATACGGATATATTGGGGTCGGTATGGCTTCTTTGATGGTGAGCTTGACTTCGGTGATTGCTTATTTATTAGTGATTCGAGTAGTTAAGTTTAATTTGATAGTTAATGTTTTACCGGCAGTAGTTTCATCAATTTTTATGATTGGGGTGGTAAAACAAATAGATCAGTACTTACCTTTAGGTTATAAAGGATTGTTGAGTATAATACTTGTAGGATTTATCAGCTACTCAGGTTGTTTATTAATTATTAATGGAAATAAGTTAAAACAACAAATAAGGTTGTTTATTAGATATGCAAAAACTTGATTTATCGGTTTGTGTTTTAGCTTTAAATGAGGCAAAAAATTTAAAGAAGTGCTTGGAATCAGTTAAGGATTGGGCAGGGGAAATTATAGTGGGAGTGGATGATTTAACCACTGACGGTAGTTTAGCTCTGGCTAAAGAATATACCCAATTGGTGTTTGAACTTAAACATGTTGAGTTGTTTCATGAAAATAAACAAAAAGTGGTTGATAGGGCAACTAAGTCATGGGTCTTGTGGCTTGATGCTGATGAACAAGTAGATGAAGATTTAGCTAATGAAATTAAAGAGGTGGTTAAAGATAAATCAACGGCCGGTTATTTAATTCCCAGAAAAAACTATATTTTTAATAAATGGATCGAAAATACCGGCTGGTATCCTGATTATCAATTGAGATTGTGGCAAAAAGGAAGGGTTAAGTGGGAGTGTAAGAGTATCCACGAAGATCCAGTGATAGAAGGAGAAACTCAAAAGTTAAGCGGACATATAAGTCATTTAAATTACTCTAGTGTGAGTCAGTTTTTAGAAAAACTAGATAAATATACAACTTTAGATGCCAAGAGATTAAGCCACGAGATTAAGGCTCCATACTATAAACATATGTTAGTTAGACCTTTAGATGAGTTTGTAAAAAGGCTAGTGGCGCTTAAGGGGTACAAAGATGGAATGCATGGATTGGCTTTAAGTTTGCTTCAATCTTTTTATGAACTGGTGGTGGTAATAAAGATTTGGGAAATGGATAAGTTTAAACCTGAAAACCCGGAAGTAATGAAGAAGGTTGAAAAAGAGGGTAAAAAATTAAGTAAGGCTTTCAAGTGGTGGAAGAGAGAATTAAAAATTAAAGAGACCGGAAATCAAGTAGTTAAGATTTGGAATAAAAGCTTAAGAAAATTTGGATTTTAAAATTAAGCCAAGGACTAGAACCCAAGAAAGTAAACTAATAAGGTCAGCGGTGCGTTGCAGGAGTGTTTTGGTTAACTCTAGATTGACTTGATGTTCCCCTGCTTTAAGATCAAAAGAAATTAAACCGGTTTTTTCGTCTGGTTTTATATTAATACTTTGATTATTCAGCTTTGCTTGCCAACCTGGAAAGTAGAATTGATTAATAGTGTAGGTTTGATCCATATCAACTGAAAACTGATAAGCGGTTTTTGAAAGATCAAATAATTCTTGGCTGGGCTGAGCTGGTTTAACGGCAGTTTTTGGTAGATAGTCCGGCAAGATATCTCCTAAGTTGTCTTTAATTTTATTTCTATCGGTGTAGTAGTGATCTTCTGGCTTGGAGTACTCTTTGGGCTTAAAGTAGGAAAGGTTGAGGCATATAATTGTTAAGGCAATTAAAAATGTAATTATTAACTGTATTTTTTTATTTTTTATAAAATATATTATTGATCCAGAGAAAAAAGCGACAAAACTGGCTGAAAAAGCCAGTAGTCTCCAAGGGAATTGAGCCATATGAAGAATGGTTAATTTATCCCAAATAAATATAGAGTGAAAAGTCATTAGAAAAATTGAAAGACCAAGAAGAATAAATAGAGCCAGTAAGTCTTTGGAGCGTTTTTTTATTAAAATTATAATAGCAGGAAACATTAAAACCAGATGAGGCCAACCTAATTGAAAAGATATATCATCGTATGGACCTAAGATTGAACCACCATAGGCAAATGCCCGGGAAAAAAGTTGCCTTAAGTAGATAAAGTGAAAGCCATAATGAGAGTAGCCACCAGCGAGCTTGGAAACTGCGGTTAAGCTTTGTTCAAAAAAGGCTGGTAGGATAAAAAAGGCAGATAAGCCAAAAGCGAGGATTCCGCTTAAAATTAATTGACGCCAAGATTTTAAATGAAATAAGCAATAAATGGGGATAAAAATTAAGGCAAATAAAGCAATGACATTATGAGACAAAAAGATGCCGGCAATAGATAGAGCGATTAATATAGTATTTTTCTTTTTAACGGCATAAAAAAATAGAGGAATAAAGGTCATGGCGGTTAATTCAGCTAGAGAACCTCGAACATAAAACTGAACGGCTCTGTAGGGCAGGTAAACAAAGGCTAAACCAGAGATAAAACCACCTAATTTACCCCAATGTTCTTTGGTCCAAAGATAGGTAAAATAAAAGCCGGCTAAAAAGTTAAGACCAAAAATGGCTTTAATGGCAAAAACTGCCGGGACTTTAATTAAATAAAGTAGTTCAGCTAAGTAGTAAGGGAGGGGTGGGTAAAAATGGAATAAGGGCATGCCAAATCCCCAACCAAAATCTGGGGCCCAACGAGGCGGAAATTGACCAGCTTTCAAAGCAGTATCTAGCTCTATAAGTCTAGCTACATGAAGCCAGTCATGCATTCTAAAAAAATCTAAGTTAAATAAAGGCCAGATGGCCGGAAGAGTTAGTAATAAACCTAACATTATTAGATAGTGCTTTTTGATAAATTTCTTCATTTTGGCAAGACTTTAAAGAATAATAAGACTTCACCCTGGGGTCGAGGATATTTTTCAATTAAGGTTAGTCGAGATTGATCTACGGCTCCAAGTCGATCTTGATTAAAGACTAAGAAAACAGATTTGCCTTCCAAAAGAGAGGTCTCTAAAGCTTCTGTAATTTTTGGGTTAGGAAAGCCAATTCCGGTGATGCGAAT
>JBDRQW010000105.1:0-9968 GCA_043826085.1 Candidatus Beckwithbacteria bacterium
GAAAAAAAGAAGTAAAATACTTCAAAAAGTTAATTTCTTTTCGAAAGTATTCTGCGGGATAGTCTAATGGCAGTGACTCCTGTTTCTGGAACAGGAAGTCTAGGTTCGAGTCCTAGTCCCGCAACACAACTGTGCGGTCAAAATGGACCTAGTCCTCTAAATTAGGTTGATGTATCTTTCTAGTCTCTATCGTGCTTCCAAATTTCTGCAACTGTAAAAAGCTTAATACTCATTAGGTTTATTCTGTAAATCTTCTTGCCTATTTTTACTTATTTATGTCAATCTAAACTTACCTCTTTGCTTTATCTCGTCGATAATTTTCTTAACCATTTCTGAATATGTATAGGTTGGTAGCTTATATTTCTTTAATTTATCTAGCTTAACCTCAAAATCTTTAAAATACTTTTTAGCTGTTTTATCTGCTTCTACCTTAATCCCAAATGGAGCCAATATCTCTTTGCCTATTTTGAATCTAGTAGTAACCTCTGGCACCACAATAGGAATTGTTTCATTCCAAATATCTTTTTTAATACATCCGCTAATCACCTCGCTAATATGACTTAAGTATGTTGGCTGAAAATTCCAGGCATCTTCATAAACTGCAGGAATCCCCTTGTCTATATTTCTAAGTATCCTGTTGAATGGTCTATCGTTTGTTGTATTAGGACTGTAACCCAAAATCAAAGATGGCCTCAGTATCAACCAACCTTTTTTAGTCTTTTTGGCAATCTTTTCTGACTCCAACTTGGTTCTACCATATAAGTTACTAGGATTAACTGCTGCCAAAGATGAAATGTAAATAAGTTTTGCTCCTTCCTTATCTGAGGCTTCTACAATGTATTGAGTTCCTGTTTGATTTAAAAGTATTGCTTTCTTTGGATTTTCGTCACACCATTTCGAGCTAGCATTGTTAGCTACGTGGACAATTACATCTGGTTTAAAATCTCCAACAACTTTATCTATCTCTTCCTGGTCAGTTATATCTAAATGAACAAAATCAGACGACAATTTATTTGAAACATATGTTCCTAAAATCTCATAATTATCATTTAGATCAAAATAAACTCTCGCCCCAACATAACTGCTTGCACCAATAATTAAAATGTTCATCCTTCTATTATACTAAATACTAAAATGATAAACTGAAAACATGAAATACAAATTATTAGTTTAGATGTTGATGGAGTCTTGGTTAAGAGTAAGTCGGCTCCAGTTTCTGAAAAAGTAATTAAAGTGACCGGTACCCGTTAGACTAGACATGTTTTTGAAGAACAAATAATCTAGTTTAAGGAGGTATCCATATGGCAGTCATAGCCAATGAGGTTAAAAAAGAGATAGTTGAGAAAGTTAAGCAAGGTGAGCCAGTAGCCACTCTAGCTACTCAATACGGAGTCAGTGATCGGAGTATCTATGCCTGGTTAAAAAGAAAGGCCTCTGGTAATATCTCTGTTCTAGAACACAATAAACTTAAGAGGGAAAACACCCTTCTAAAAGAGATTATCGGGGCTTTAACCATTGAACTTGAGAAAACAAAAAAAAAGACAGGGTTTAAGTAGAGTTGAGGTAAAAAAGAAGATAGTTACCTCGATTACCAACTACTTGGTTTTAAAGGCGGTTAAGTTTACCAATAACCAACTAATTAAACTTCTGGGACTGGCCAAAGCCAGCTTTTACTACCAAGACAAACAAGCCTCAAGAGACGAGCAACTAAAAGAGCAAATCCTATCTGTTTTAAACCTTAACCCAAGCTACGGCCATAGGCGAATAGCTTTAGCCTTGGGTATTGGTAAGAAAAGAGCCAGAAGAGTAATGAAAAAGTATGGGATTAAACCATACAAGAGGAAAAGAGCCTGGAAAAAAAGGAGAGATTTAAGACGACCACCTGCAGTCTTTGCTAACTTGGTTAAAGGCCAGTGCCCTTTAGTTCCCAACTACACTTGGGTCTCTGACTTTACCTACATCAGGCACCAACAAAGATATATCTACCTAGCTACCTTTATGGATCTATTTACCAGAGAGATAGTTGGCTGGCATATCTCAAACCGGCATACTAAGGAGTTGGTTTTAAAAGCTCTACTTGATGGATTTAAGACTACTAACTTTAAACCTCCAAGGATTATCCACTCAGATCAAGGCTCAGAGTACAACTGCCAAGACTACATTAACTCCTTAGATTACCTTAAAGTAAATATCTCTATGAGTAAAAAGGGTTCTCCTTGGGAGAATGGCTACCAAGAATCCTTTTACAACAACTTTAAAACAGATTTGGGATTAGAGTTTGATAGATTTAACTCACTAGGAGAATTAGTTGAGGCTATTCATCAAACCATAAACTATTACAACCACCAAAGAATCCACACTACCCTTAAAATGTCACCCAACCAATTTAAACAAAACTACTACCTCAATTGTCTAGAAAAAGTTGTCTAAGAAAAGGGGTACTTGACACTATAGAACTTATTAAGTGAAGAGAAATAGTGGGGTTATTTAAGGGTTGCACTAGTGAAATAGTGGGGTTATAATAGAAACATGATTAAAAGGTCAATATATCCTGATTTGGTTAAACACCTCCAAGAAAAAGAAATAACTTTAATAACAGGTCCTCGTCAGGCTGGTAAAACTACCTTGATGAATATTATGAAGAAGGATCTTTCTTCTATTAAAGAAAAATCTTTATACTTAAATCTTGATCTAGAAAATGATTACAAAATCTTTAAATCTCAAGAAAATCTGATTAATCACCTAAAACTACATTTAGGTACAGCCAAAAAATCATATGTATTTATTGATGAAATCCAAAGAAAAGAAAATGCCGGTTTATTCCTTAAAGGCCTTTTCGACAGTAACTTACCCTATAAATTTATTATCTCAGGGTCAGGAAGTGTAGAGTTGAAAGAAAAAGTATCTGAAGGCTTAGCAGGAAGAAAAAAAACATTTAAACTTAGGACTTTATCTTTTCAAGAATTTATTGATTACAAAACAAAGTATAAATTTAGTTCAAATTTAGATGATTATTTCGCCTCATCAATTTATTCAAATTCAATCTTGGATGAATACTTGCAGTTTGGTGGATATCCTAAATTGATACTTAAAGAAACTATACAAGAAAAAAGAGATATTTTAGAAAGTATTTATGAAAGTTACGTTGATAAAGATTTGAAGGATTTATTAAACATAAAAAATACAGAGGCAGTTACAAGACTACTAACCTTTTTATCAACCAGAATAGGTAAATTAACCGCAACTTCTGAAATATCCAATAGAATAAATCTTAATTATGATACCACCAAACAATATCTTCATTATTTGAAAAAAACATTTCAAATTGAATCTATTCAACCTTTTTCCAGAAACTCAGAAAGTGAAATAGTCAAAACCCCCATTTACTATTTTACAGACCTAGGTATGCGTAATTTTGTTTTTAACAGATTGAGCCATTATGACGCTATTGTTTCTGGTGGCATGTTGTTTCAAAATTTTGTTTATCTACTTTTATCTGAAAATCATTTAGTCTCAAAAGTGAATTTTTGGCGAACCAAAGAACAAGCTGAAGTTGATTTTATTGTTAACGTGGGTTCAATATTAATCCCAGTAGAAGTAAAGTTCTCAAAAATTGGTAAGAATGTCTCTGTAGGTAGATCTGTGCACAGCTATATCAAAAAATATTCTCCTAAAAAACTTTTAGTGGTTAATTTAGATACAACAAAAAAGTTAAAAATCAAAAATACAGTGGTTAAGTTTGTTCCTTATTACGATTTAGTGACTCAAAATATTGTTGACTTATAGAGAGTCGTGGCTAAAGCATTTGACGTGTCAAACACCAAAAGAAAGTTTTATTTATCTAATAGAAATTGAGAAAAATTAATTATCTAATATTGTTTGTCCGTTGGGCTGTAAATATAGACGATGTTCTTGAATGGTAATGGTATGTTTTTGTAAGTCAATATTTACTTCAACTAATAGGCCTTTTTGTGTGTCTTGGCTAAAGTATTGATCAAAAACAAAGTTTCCTAAAGAGTAATAGATAAATTTATTTTTATAGATTTCTGTTTGTTGAATTACGTGGGGGTGTGAACCGATAATTAAATCAACGCCCTGATCAATAAATTGATGAGCTAATTTTTGTATGGTTTCATTAGCTGTTTTAGTGTATTCATTTCCCCAGTGAGCTATTAATATTAAAATGTCCACTTGAGATTTAATCTGGTCTATATCTCTAATAGTGGCTTGATAATTATCAGTTGAAAATTGATTATAGTTAACAAAACCAATCTTAAGATTATTAATATTTTTAATCAAATAACTTGGTTTAATTAAGTTATTGATATTGCCAAAATAAGAAATATTAGCAGATTTTAAATAATTTAAGGTTTGATTCAATCCATCTTGGCCAAAATTTAATATATGGTTGTTGCCTAGGTTCACAATATTAATATTATTTTTAGCTAGAATTTCGGCAGTAAGTGGTGGTGAGGTAAAAACAAAGTTTTTAGGAGTACCAATAACACTATATATGCTAATAGATTGATGATTGGTAATCGGACTTTCAAGGTTAATAATAACAGAGTCAAATTGATAAAAGAATTCGGTTAAATTTTTAAGAATGTAATCAAAACCCTTTTCTTGTCCAATTTGGCGAATATAACGATCAAAGGATAAGTCTCCTGTGAAGAGAAGGTTAATGTTTTGATCTTGAGGTTTTGGTTTTAAGAAATATCCAGAAATATAACTTGTAACTTTGTCTTGAGGCTGATCACTGTAATCATTTGAATTTTGATTATCAATTAATTGAAAAGAGTATTTTGATTGATTTAAATAACCAATCAAAAAGGCTAAACAAGCATGACAGTCACAGTTAATTTTGTCGATATTACTTTGATTTAAGTTTTGGAGCAGTTGAGTACTGTGTTGATCATTTTGAGTGGCAATTATTTCAGAAACATTATGAGAAAAGTCACTACTGACAATTAAGATAGTATTATCCATATTAATATGCTGAGAAATTTTCTGACCCAATGAATTAAAAGATTCAATTGATTGACGATTGTTTAAAATAATGGGAATAATTTTTGCTTGAGGAAAAGAATATTTGATGAATGGAATTAAAGTATAAATAGAATGCTCGGTTCTAAAAGCAGTGTCATTTAGGCTAATGAGATTATCATTAACAAGAGAGGTAATAATAGATTCTTCCGGGTTTAATTGTCCAAAAGGAGTTTGCCAAGAAATTAAGCTAGATACTGCAAGAGTCTTATGAGTTGAGAGATAGTCGAAATGGTCTGGACCGATTAAAATAATATTTTCAATATTTTGAGGATTGATTTTTTGAAAAAAATTAGCAATTAAATTTTTGGCAAGTAAATGATGTGAAATAATGCCGGCTAAAATATTTTGTTTGGATTGTTTAGGATTTGAAGAAAAAGCTTCTTGATATAAAATTGAGTCGGTAAAAGGGCTTTCTAATAATTGAGCGTTTGGGGTATTAGGACTTGGTTTAGGTAGACTTAAATGAAAGTAAAAGTAAAAAAATAGACTTAAGCTTAAAATCGTTAAAAAAAAGCCTAGAAGTAAACGTTTCATTTACTTAATCAAAGTGGAGTTCCAGTCGGGCAAAGCGGGAAGTTGAGATTTATCTTGAGTATAGTTAAGGCTGCGCCAATCTTGATCGGTTAATCTTTTGCCAATTGGTTGAGTAAATTCATAGTAGGAAAAAACTAAACCTTTGGTTAGTCTGATACCATTGATATCGTTAACAGCTACATAAATATAATTTGGAATTCCGTTAGCTACATATAAAATTTCACCACCGGGAAAATCAGTATGAATATCAGCAATTAGAGCTGAGCGAACATGATCTTCTATATATTGTTCTCCAGGTAATGGGCCAAGAATTTGATAGCCTAATCGACCGGCTTTGGTTCTTAAGGTTTCAAAATCATCATCAGATATGTTTTGATTTTCAAGTTGATTAATGGCAAAAGTGCGGAAAAATTTTAAAGCTTCAATAAATTTTTCGTTTCTACCAATAAATTCATTGTTTAGTAAACCCCTACTATTGAGGCCTTCCATACTCATTTGAGTTAAGGTAATCAAACGATCAAAAAATTCTATATTTGGTTCAATATAACCTTTAGGAACTGGAGGAATTTCAGGAACTTCTCCTCCCGCACCCTTTTCAGCATATGATTGTTTGGCGTATAACAAAGTATCATGTTTTAATTCTGTCCAAGAGCCTAAAGAAGTTTGTAGGGTCTTGTTAGCCCAAGCATTGTTTTTCATAAACATCGGATATCCAGTAAGGCTCGGATAATCTTTGAATAAAGACTTGATTGTGTATAACCAAGACCAATAAATATTTTGAGTCCACTCAGTCTCATTCTTATCGTTAAAATATTTTTTAAGATAGTTAAGTCTATTATTTAAAACATTTTTAGAATTAGGAGCACTATTTTGAATCCATTGATTGGTTAATTGATCAGCTGTGGAATTACCAAAAACAGACATGACCATTAAGGGTGTGGTCATACTGGGCAGACTTTCTCCTGTTTCTGGATCCGATTTTTCATCCCCCTGAGTTAAAGTGGTAAAAATAAAAGCATCAGGGGTAAAGCGTTGCCCCATAAAACGAAAACCTTTAGTTTTAGCTTGAAGTTCTTCTTTGGTTAAATCAAATACCTTATCTCCATAGATAGCAGAAGACATAATTTGAGGGCCGGGATATGTTTCAAGCTTGGTTTTTACTTGATTAATTAATTCATCATCAACTTTTAATTTATTGTTATCTGATTGATTGATAGATGATAAATATTGTTGAAGGCCTAAATCGTCGCTTTGCCCAACAAAGAAAGAAATTGGCAAGCTGATGTCTTCCCAATCAGAAAAAACACCGGTTTGATTAACTAAAAGAGAAATATTAATAGCGTCTTGGGTTAAAGGATTACTTTTAAGAACAAAATTAGTTCGTCCATACCACATCATAGCTTTAAAATATGATCGTAAAACTGAATTTTTATTGTAATGACTGCGGGGATTAAATTGAGTGTAGTCAGTTAGAATAAATAAGTCGGCCTCATTAAGTAAATCTCCAAATAAAGGTGATAACTGAATAGCTTCAGCTTTAAGGATTAATTCTAGCTCTTGTTTGGCTAACTGATAGGCTTCTTTTGGTAGAATTTTTTCAAGTTGATCAAGATTGGTTAAAATAGCATGTTCTGTATCAGATTGAGTGTCAGCTAAATTTTCTGATGAGAATTCTTGGTAAGCTGAGTCTAGGATAACCTTAGGAATAGCAAAAAAAGCTGCTATTCGAGAAAAGCTTTGTTTATTCTGTTGGTCTGAGGCAGTGTTTTGTTGACTAATAGAGGCTTCTAATAATTTATCGGTTATTTGTAAAAGTTTGGGGTAAAATTCTTTTTGTTCAATATGTTCAAACTCTTTTTCAAGTAATTTATGATAAACATGGAGTAAAAAATCACTGGTGATAAAAACAGAATTTTCTGGAGCTCGAGTATCGATTGATCCGCCACCAATATCAGAATATAGATCAGTCCAGTCATCATATCTATGAGTATTAGTATCAGCTTCTTCTTGATAAAACTTATCAAGGTTATTAATGATAAAAAAATTATCTTTAGTAAGAGTATCTTTTTGAATTTGGGAAAATGGTTGATTATTTTCTTTTTCAAAACTACTTAGGTTATATAAGGAGGATAGTCCAATAGTATATGGCTGAATACTGGGAGTAAAAATGGATTTTTCCAGTTTAAAGTCAGCAAATAAGTTAGGTAGTTGGGATGATAATGTTTGAGAATTATTATTGAATTTATTTTTTTGACTAAAATAAAGTTTAACTAAAAATAAAGATAAAGAAAATAAAACAAGAAAAATAGAAATAATCAAGAGTTTTTTTGATTTTTTTGGTTCAGGCTGATTTTGAGATTGGTTTTGTTGAAGATTTGTTGATGGCGGTGAAGTTGCTTGGTCTATCATAGGATCTTAAAAACAGTTTATCATCGACAATATTGTAAAAGCAAGATTGTATGGATTATGTGCAAGTCATATACATATTGCACTTTGGGAATGTAATTGCCGGTAGGTTTATGAGAGTTTAGGTTGATAGGTGGGTCTTTTTTAGAGCCGTTTTTGAATTTTGGTTTTTACCTATTGACAATGTTTGATAAATATTAGTAAAATATTAGCATATATTGATAGTTTTGTAAATGAGAAAAAAATCAACGCTAACTGCCAAGCAAAAAAAGGTTTTAGATTTTATAGTTTCTTTTAATGGAAAAAATGGTTATTCCCCCTCCCTTTCAGAAATTTCTAAGAAGCTAAAAAAATCTGTTCCAACTATTTTTCAGTTTGTTAAAACCCTTAATCAAAAAGGGTATCTTCAAAAAACCGATCATATTTGGCGTGGAATTTCTACTGAGATAAAAAAGCAAGTGATGTTGCTGGGTACTATTTCAGCTGGTCAACCAATTCAGCCATTTGAAAACCCTGAGCCGATTGATGTTCCCGCTTCAATGATTTTAGAACAAGCAAACTATTATGCTTTAAAAGTTCAAGGTGATAGTATGATTGAAGATGGAATTTTGGGTGGAGATACAATACTTGTTAAACATCAAATGACGGCAGATGACGGTGATACCATAGTAGCAATAACAGAAAAAGGGGCAACATTAAAAATGTTAAGAAAAGGTGGTGGAAAAGTTTATTTAGAGCCTAGAAATAAGAATTTAAAAAATATTTACCCAAAGGAGCTTGAGATAAGAGGAAAATTTTGTGGTTTAATAAGAAGTGGTGATTTATGAAAAAGAGACTTAAAACAGTAGATTTATTTGCAGGGATTGGTGGAATTAGACTTGGCTTTGAAGAAGCTGGTTTCGAGGTAGTTTATGCTAATGATTTTGATAAGTATTGTAAAAAAACCTATGACGCTAATTCAGGTTCGGTAAAACTAACAGTAAAAGATATTTCTAAAAAACTGCCAATGTTTGAAAGTTCTGTCTTGAGTGACATTAAAGAGCTTGAGTATGATTTTTTACTAGGAGGTTTTCCTTGTCAAGCTTTCTCCATAGCTGGCTATAGAGAGGGTTTTAACGATAAAAAAGATAGAGGTGGATTGTTTTTTGAAATAGCTAAAATTATTAAAGAAACAAAGCCAAAAGGATTTTTACTAGAAAATGTCAAAAACTTAAAAGGACATGATAATGGAAAAACTTTTGAAATAATTATTGATACTCTTAAGCATTTGGGCTATTTTGTTAAAACAAAAGTATTAAATTCAAAAGAGTATGGAAATGTTCCTCAAAATCGAGAAAGAATATTCATTGTAGGTTTTAAATCAAAAAAACATCTAGATAAGTTTAAGTTTCCTGAAAAAATTTCTTTAAATAAAAAAATTGTCGATTTGCTGGATCAAAATGTAGAAGATAAATATTACTACAACGATAAACCTCTTTATGAAAAACTTAAAGATTATGTAAAAAAAGAAAACAAGGTTTATCAATGGCGAAGAAAATATGTCCGTGAGAACAAAAATGGTGTTTGCCCTACATTAACAGCCAATATGGGAATGGGTGGACATAATGTGCCAATCATTAAAGATAAAAAAGGTATAAGAAAATTAACACCAAGGGAATGTGCTAGATTTCAAGGTTTTCCGGATAGTTTTGTTTTACCATCTGCTTTAGCTGATTCTAGACTATATAAACAAATTGGAAATTCTGTGACTGTACCTGTTGTGAGAAGAGTAGCTGAAGAGATTAAAATAACTTTAAGTTAGTATGTTTTATAAAAAACAGTCAAAAGATAGTTTGAATAGATATGTTTCCCTACTCACAAAACTGGGGTCTTTGTCTCGTTTATTCTCAACTAATGATGTTCCCTATTTGCCCTATAGGGCAGTTGAAAATGTTTTTTGTAAAGTATTTGATGCAAAGAATCACTCGAGATCTGATACATCA
>JBDRQW010000106.1:0-4432 GCA_043826085.1 Candidatus Beckwithbacteria bacterium
TAAAAACTCACATACAAAGGGTGGGATTGGAGGGGGATTAATTGCCCAAGACCATTATCAAGTTCACCTCGGGCTATACCTACCACCAAATCATCGGGTTTACTTAAATTAAGTAAACCGATAAAATTTAACTCTGACTGTTTTAATAGTGTTGAACTTATTTTCATTTTAACCTCATAAATTTTACCTACTGGTAAATCTACTTTAGTTTGAGTAATATTTACCCCGCTTACAGGATCAATTTTTAATTCTCCCTCACCTTTAATTTTCAAAAACCAAACTAACAACTCCTTACCTCCTAAAATATTTTTAGCTTTAAGCTGGTCATCAATCAGCCTTAACTCAGTACTAGTTTTTTCATCGGTTACAAAAAATATTCCTTCCCAACTGGTTCTTTGCCCTAAAATACTAATCTCCACTACCCCGGATATTGCATCAACCGGAACTTTAAACTCAATATAATCTCCAGTCCAACTCACTAAATCATCTCTCGTAATTTTTTTACCCCCCAAACTCACCCAGCTATTCTTATGGACTCCACCTAAATTTTCCCCATGAATTAAAACCGCATCACCAACTTTTCCAAAAAAATGATCAACCAAGTAAATTTGAGGTGGACCCTTAGGTGTTTCAAATTCCTTAGTAATTTCTTGCGGTTTTGGAGTTAATAAAGAGGCTTCAGATCTGGTTCTGGTCGGATTAACCGCCACTTCACGAGCCAAAGGCATAGCTGCCAATATTAGTAAAAACATTGAAAAACCAACAATTTTTTTCCAAGATAATTTATAAAACCAGTGTAAAATTTTTGTTTTTTTACTTAGCATACTATCCTTTATGACTAATTATAATTTTTTGTAAATCAGCATCAAACATAATATTAAACTCATCAAAAAATCCAATTCTGCCCAAGATATTATTTGCCCCATCATTTTCACTAAATACCACCGGGATTATTACCTCATCAGAACCAATCATAATTACAAACTCTCCTTTATAGGCAAAAGTTTTTTGACCGGCAAAACCCTCAATTGTAATTCTTGGCAGTTGAGCCAAGTCAGCTCCCAAATTATAAGCTAGAGTTTTTGGAAGAGCCGAAACCACTGCTCCGCTATCAATCAAAAATTGGTACTCTGTGTATCCGGTTATGGTTTTTACCGGTAAATTTACTTGAGGATTAATTGCATTCCCAAAATGTTTGTATAAAGTTTGTTGATAGGGGATGGTTAAAATGGCTCCATCAGCCCCTTGATTTATCAAAGTCGAAAATCCTGTTTTTGACTCCAATTTATTTATTTGAGTATTTTTACGATAAGTTGAAAATAACAATCCGGATACTACCACTATCAATACCATAGAAATAATTTTAAAAACTGCAATCACTCGCCAATGACTATCATTCATATCTTAGATTATATTACAAACTTGCCCTTTAGATAAACTTTTGATAATCTAAAAGTTAATCTCATGAAGAAATATTTGTCTCTAACCCTAATAATCTTTTCCTTTTTTTTCTTAACTGGTTTTGCTAAACCAAACCAAGAATCAATTGTTATTACCGGCCCAATTTTTAAAATCGGGAAGTCTATTATTTTTAATGACTCAGTTGACGGTGATGTTTTTTTACTGGGAGGAGAGGTAAGTGTAGACGCTACCATTAGTGGTGATCTTATTGTAATTGCCGGCCTTGCTGATATTAACGGTTATATTCACGATGATCTTCGAATTGCTGCCGGTCAAATAAATCTCAAAGCTTTGGTTGATGATAATACTACTCTTTTGGCTGGCCAGACTAGACTTACATCTGACGCTCAGCTTAATGGGGATTTATATATTCACTCAGCTGAATCCTCGTTAATTGATAATAAAGCTATTATCAATGGTCGATTACTTCAAACTAGAATTGATAAAAATAATCCTAACTTAGAAGTATTTAAAAAAATCAAAACCCCAACCATTAAAAAACTAACTGCCTTTATTTTTCTCCAACAACTTACCATTCTCGCCATAGAAATTCTTATCGGTAGTCTTTTAATTATTGTATTTCCCAAGCTTGCTAAAAAACTTCTAAAAATTACTCAACAAGAACCTGGTTTAGCTTTGGGTTGGGGATTTTTAAGTTTAATTGCCATACCCTTATTTGGAGTCTTACTCTTAATCACTTTAATCGGTATCCCCATTGGTGTTTTATTGTTTATAATTTTTGGCTTTTCAATTTACATAGCCAAATTAATAATCGCTCTTAGTATTGGCTCTAAAGTATTAAAAGACAAAAATCTATCTACCCCATATAAAAATTTGGCTTTAGGTTTGATTATCCTTGCTTGCCTCAAACTTCTTCCGGTTATTGGCTGGCTAGCTTATTTTATTCTTATTTTAAATGGCTTGGGAGCAATTGCTTTACTTGAAAAAGATGCCATTAAGCGTTTGAAAAAATGAGTCACACCCTTAAGTCTCAGTTGGCCTTTTTTTCTATTTTTTCAATTTATATAATTATTCGTTTTATTGGTATTTCAGATATTTCTTTAAATGTTTTTCAGCAAATTTACCTTGGCAATATCTTAAAAGACACCATTTTACTCATAGCCTTATTTTTACTAAGCTACACTTTTTTTAATCAAGCCAGAAATAACACTAAATTAGGTCCTACTATTATAAAAGGCTCAAAATTAAAATTTAGTCTATGTATATTTCTTGGTTTAGGCTGGTTAGCGGTTATTGCTCATTTAATTTTTGACTCCATCAAGATATTTTTACCTTTTGAGTGGTTGTCCATTTATAAATTTGCCGATCTACTTGATGAAACTATCTCTCATGTCTTTATGTATTTATCAGCCATAGGTTTATTTTTTGTCATGTCAATGCTTGAGATAGAAAGACCTCTTGCCAAAAAAATAAAAAATAAAGAAATCACCATCATTATCTTTATTAGTTTAATTGCTGGTATTTTTTGGGGCCTAAATTTAAGCGAGGGTAGACTATCGTTAATTACCAGTCTTCCGGCCATGATTATATATTTAGTTATAACTGTTTGGCTCTTAAAAAAATATAAACTATCACTTGCGATTAGGCCTTGGACTCTAATGTATATAATTATTTCTCTGTTTGGTTCAATCACTTTTATAATTTGGGCTTTAATTTTTAAATCAATCCCAGAATTCTTTAATTATTTAAAGTGATATAATATCAAAATATGGTTGATAAAAGAGTTAAAAAATTAGCAGATATTCTCATTAATTATTCAGTTAGTGTCAAAAAAGGTGACAAAGTTTTAATCAGTGCCAATAAGCAAGCTTGGGTTTTAGCCAAAGAAGTTTACAAACTTTGTTTAAAAAAAGGCGCCTTTCCTCACACTATTTATTCTCCCGGAGATTTAGACTACTTTTTTTATAAACATGCTACCCCCGCTCAACTTCAAGCCAAGCCGGAAATCTCTCTCTTTTTAGCCAACTGGGCAGATAAATTTATTAGGCTTTATTCGTCAAATAACAGTCGAACCTTATCAAACATAGACCCCAAACGCTTAATGATAGCCGCCAAAACTAACCAACTCGTTAAAACCATCATGCTAAAAAAACCCTGGATCTTGACCGAATTTCCAAGCCTTAGTATGGCCCAATCAGCCGGGATTTCTCTAGACGAGTTAGAAGATATTTACTTTAAAGCTTGTCTTCAAGATTGGAATAAAATCGGCAAAACTTTGCGAGCCTTAAAATCAAAACTAGATAACGCTAAAAAAGTTGAAGTCATTGGCGAAAAAACTCATCTGACTTTAAGTTTTACTAACCGATTCTTCCAAGCCTCAGACGGTAAATACAACCTGCCGGACGGAGAAGTTTTCGGTGCTCCTCAAGACTTTCAAACAGAGGGTCAAGTTTACTTTGATTTACCCTCATTAAGATCAGGAAATATAGTCGAGGGAGTCAGCCTTACTTTTAAAAAAGGAAAGGTGATTAAAGCTATAGCCGAAAAAGGAAATAAATATTTACAAGCAGCCCTAAAAACCGATTCTGGATCCAAGCGCTTAGGCGAATTTGCCATCGGTACTAACTATGGTATTAAAAAGCCCATGTTAAACACCCTTTTCGACGAGAAAATCGGTGGCACTATTCACCTGGCCCTAGGTAGTGCTTATCCTGATAAAGAAGGCGGGGGAATTAATAAATCAGCTATTCATTGGGATTTGGTTAAATCCATGAAGAAAAACTCAAAGGTTCTAGTTAATGGTAAACCAATTTTAGAAAACGCTAAACTCTTAGTTTAAGCAAAAATAAGCCACTGCTAACATTCCCAAAACTATCACCGAAATAATCATTGATTTTACCAAGTCTCTCACAATTAACTTTTTTTTGATTAAACCCTCAGTCTTGACTTTTTCATTTTTATCTAACTCACTATCATCAAGTTTATACTTGGGAACGATTACTGTTTCTTG
>JBDRQW010000107.1:0-4230 GCA_043826085.1 Candidatus Beckwithbacteria bacterium
GTTTCTCCAAATCTTAATTTTTTACCTAAAAAATAATCTTGGCGTTTTAGTCGGTAGTTGTATTTATGGTTTTGGGTGGCTTTATTTATTTCTTTTTTTAAGGCTGGAGTTAGAGTTTCATCACTATCAAGAAACAAAACCCAGGGAGTTTTGGTTTTTTCTAACATAAGGTTACGAACCTTACTGTAGCTGGTAATATTGGGTTGATTGATGGTGAGGATGGTGATATTTTTATTCATGAATAGTGATGTTTAAATTTGAATTTTTGTCTTCTGGAAATTTTTGCCACCAGAGTAGATAGCGGTAGTTATCCAAGTATGAGTTAAACTTGATGGTTGGTGGATTTTTTAATTTATAGGGGGTGTTTTTTGATTTAATCATGTTAACGACACTTAATCTTTGTGACAAGGTGGGGCCGTAAGGAATAAAGTCATGTTTTACTAGATAGTAACTGTTATAGATAGCTAAAACAATAAAACCTAGGTAGAAAATTGGTTTTTTGAAGTGATGAAGAACAAGGCCGATGCTTAGAGCAAAGGCGGGAAGTAAAATTGGAAAGTAGGCTTCGGATGGACCGGCGTGAATAAAGAAAGCCAGGAAGTTAATTAGGATGAAAAGATTTAAGAGTTTTTTATGACGATTTTTTGATTTTACCAGAGTAAATATTGCCAACAAACTGATTAGGCCGGCAAAAATTGGCTGATTCCAGATAGCAAATTTTTGCCAGTAATTAAAGATGGTTTTAAAAACAATGTCGAGAGAAATATTGTTTAAACCGTGTTGACTGGCGGGATTTAAAAAGCTAAGTAAACGATAGCCTGCCCAAGCGATAAAACCGGCAGTTTGTTTAAAACCGTGAGAAAAATCGTAAATTAGTTTAGGTAAGAAGGGTAGAAAAAAGATTAAACATTTGGGGAATAACTTGGTTTTTTGTTTATAAAACCAGTAAATAGCTAAAACAGCCAGAGGCAAGGTGGTTAGTTCAAATTGAAGTAGCACTCCTGATAAGAAAAACGACCAGAAAATTAAGTTGCTCGATAGAGCCGTTAAAAATAAAACTGTGAATAAAGGAATTGGGCTGATGTGATAAGGCATGCGCGAATGAACTACCAGTAAAGGTGAGGTGGCCATGATTAAAGCGGTGGCTAAGGCCGGTTTTAATCCCAGCCATGATTTAGCTAGTTTGTAGGTTAAGTAAACAGTTAAAACTCCAATTGTGGAGGTTAAGATGGCCGGAGCAACCGGATTAAAGTGGCCAATTTTAAAAGCCAAGGCTATTAACCAAATAAAAAATGAACCCTGGAAAAGCCAGGGAACCGAAGAAGGAATACCGACTAGGGGCCAGTGGCCGGTTAAGGTCATGTCTCTGGCGGCTAAATAATCTCTGCCTTGGTCGCCAATAAAAGTCATGAAGATGGGTAGATTGTAGAATCTTAACCAAATGGCAATAAGAAGAATAAGTGAGATAACAATAAGCTCAAACGATAATCGTAAGAAGCTTTCGGAAAGGACCGCTTTTAACAATCCAAAATGTTTTTTGAGGTAGCAGTAGCGGGAAGCGAGGAATATTTTTTGAATGTAGTCTGTTTTGGGAGTGGATTTTCCCCAAAAATGAATTAGTGGAGCGTAAGGGAGAATAAAAAGTTGATGGCCTTTGTCAGTAATGCGTTTAAATAAATCAGATTCTTCGAAGTACAAGAAGAATTTTTGGTCAAAGCCTTTAAATTTATTAAAGATCGATTTTCTGATTAAAAAGGCTGAACCTGGAAGAACTTTAACCGGAATGGGTTTGGTTTGATCTTTGACATTGACCCAGTATTTTTTGGAGATAGGATTGTTGGGCCAAAATTTATTTATAAAAGAAAAGGCGAAAATAGCTTTTAAGGGAGTTAAGGTTGAAGAACCTTGAAGGGGAT
Organism: Candidatus Beckwithbacteria bacterium; assembly: GCA_043826085.1. Taxonomy (GTDB): domain Bacteria; phylum Patescibacteriota; class Microgenomatia; order UBA1400; family CG1-02-47-37; genus CAXBYZ01. The sequence continues at coordinate 1,917 of JBDRQW010000107.1, forward strand.
AAGGTTTTCTTTTGGAATCTAACAATAAAGGAGCGACTGCGGCAGTTTTTTTATGTTTATTTAAGTAATCCAAAAGAGGTTTGATCGAGTTTGGTAAGACAAGAGTATCCGGGTTTAAGAAGAGTAGGTGGTTGGCGATGGCTTTCTTGGCTCCTTTATTACAACCGGCGCCAAAACCGATATTATCTTTATCGTTGTCAACCACAATCACTTGATGAGCGATTTTAAGATTTTTCTTGATAGACTTTAAACAATTAAACAAGACTTTTTTGTTTTGATAATGAACGATGATGATGGAAATTATTGGTTTCATAGTAATTTTAGTAGCTTTTTAAAGCGATGTTTAAAAGTATGGTGGTTAATTGTTTTTCGGTAACCCGCCTTAGCAATAACTTGTCTTTTATTTGGGTGAGATAAGTAAAATTCAAGTTTATTTTTTAAGTCTTTGGGTGAGTTAAAAACAATAATTTCTTTTTGCGGTTGATAATATTCAGGATTAATTTTATCAACAAATTCCAGAGTTTGGCAGGCCGGAATTTCAAAGGTGCGTAAGTTGCCACCGTCAATCATGTGATCAGGTACTAAGTTTAAAGCTATTTTTGATTGTTGGTAGATTTTGACTACTTGTCTACCCCAAGCTTCCCCTTGATAACTTGATTTAAGACTAGGATGAAGGCTGACTGATGGTGGGATCCAACCCCAAATCTTTAAATCAATGCCTAAATTAACTAATTTAATTAATTGAAGTTGGCGGTTTTTGAATAAAGTGCCGATAAAAACCAAGTTAAACTTTTTTTTAAGTTTGCCCGGTTTAAAAATTTCCGGGTCAACAGCTGAAAGAGGCAGATTAATAACTTTGCTTTTGGTTATCTTTTGCCACTGGGTTTGGTGCACCGGATCATTGACTACAATTAGTTTAGCTTTTTGGCCTATTTTTATTTCGGATGAAGATAATTTAATAAGGGGGACTCCACAGAAAAAGATAGTGTTTTTAATTGGATAGAGTTTGTCTATCCCGGCAGAAAAAAAGACGTGATCAGGTTGATGTTTTTGAATTATTTTATTTAATTTATAGTAATTAAATAACTTTGATTGTTTTTTTTGCAAGCCAAAGACAGTAACTTTATGACCCAGAGCTTTTAGAGTTTTTAGCCAATAATTTTGAACTTGATATAAAGGTAACGGTTTATTATTAATCAATTGAGGATTAATCGGGGTAATCAGTAAAATTTTATTAGAATTTTTTTGCATATAGATATAGAACGTTGCCAAAGCATAAGTTGCCACCAAAATTTGTATACTCAAAAAATCTTTTTACTAAATTAATAGTTAGCCAGTAGGGATGTTTGGTTAATTTCTCGGGTGGGGCAAAGTGTCGACTGGTAATTTTTATTGTTTTAAAACCAGATTTTTTTAGCATTTTTTTTAGACCTTTTGGGGTAAAGTAGTGTAAGTGTTCAAACATAAACCCATGGTATGGTAATTTAAAATATTTATGAAGACAGTACTCAAAACTTCGAATATTGGGGACTCTGACAACTAATAAACCATCTTCTTTAAGAAGCTTATGAGAAATTTTTAAAGCTTTTTCGGGAAATTGAAGGTGTTCAAGTGAGGCGTAAAAAGTAATTACATTAAAGTAGTTAGTTTTTAGTTTAGTTGTTTCCAAGGTGCCTGATTTACAGTTAACCTGATAATGGTTATTGGCATATTGGCAAGCTTTTTTAGAAATTTCAATTCCTGTACATTTCCAGTTTCTTTTTTTTGCTAGATGTAAAAAATAGCCCTTACCTGAACCAATATCTAAAATTCTGCCTTTGGACTTAAATTTTTCAATTACTTGGAGTCTTTGACGCTCTTTTGTTTGATTAAAGTTAGCTGATTGAAATTGTTGGTAGTATTTATTGAGCTGACTACTGGTAGGTAGTGGTTTTAATGAAGCAATATGGGTATTTTGATTATAAATGACATCGTAATGGTGGTGATTATAATTGATACTGCCTATTTTCATAAATTATTTAAAAGTTTTTATTAATTTGTAGCTAAACCAGGGGTAAACTGCAACTTGAGCAATAACTACAACCCAAGCAGTGCCAATAATTCCGAGTTTATAGGTTAAAGGAAGGATAAAAATAGCTAAAGTGATTAATTTAATTAAGTTAACGGTGGCGGCAATGTTTGGCTGGCCAATAGAGTCAAATAAAGCTATCCCCACAGAAATTAAAGGCCTTAAAACTCCAAAGATAATTAATATATTTAAGGCGGGAATCATGGGAAGCCATTGTTCACCAAGGATTAATTTAGTTAAAATTGG
>JBDRQW010000108.1:0-13232 GCA_043826085.1 Candidatus Beckwithbacteria bacterium
GGTTTAAGTTTATTTACCGTCGGCGCTCTTCGCACTTTTATTACCAAAAAACACTGGTTAATCGCCGGCCTAGAAATGCTCTTCGTTGGTGCCATCGCCGCCATTGTTGCTTTTGCCACCGGCTACTTTATTGACCAAAAATTAATCTAATGAAAATAAAAAATATATATAACGAAAAACTTGACGTTACCATTTCTGGTGACCCAACTAACAACAGGGCAATAATTTACTCTTATGGTTTTGGTGGTCGACGAGGTGGTGGCTATTCTCTTTCTCAAAATATTGAGTCCACTTTTATCAAAACTCATCAGTTTATTCGCTTTGATTTCTCAGGCTACGACCAAAGTGAAGGTTTGGCTCAAGATGGTTGTCTATCTAAACACGCGCAAGATTTAAACACAGTCATTAAATATGTTCACAAAAACCTAACTTTAAACATTTCAATTATTGGTCACTCACTGGGCAGTTTTATTCTTTCCAAAGCCAATCTATCCAACGTCACTCAAGCCATCTTATTAAGTCCTCCCAGTTCTGGTCCAGACGCAGCCAAAACTTTAAAACAAAAACTTGTTAAAAGGGGAGTAAAATTTAATCCCCAAGGAATCACTTATTACCAATTAAGCAGTGGTGGCACTCAAGAGCTGGGTAAGCAATTTTGGCAGGATCTAAACAATCTGGATATCGATCAAGAGTTAATCAAACAACTTACAGCCACCAAGATTACCATTATTAAACCTCTTCAAGATGAGGTTGCTGGCAACAAAAACTTTACCCATTATCAACAAATCAAAGGTCTCAGTTATATTTCCCTTAATGGTAGTCATGATTTTAAAGATTATCAACACAGAGAAACACTAATCAATCAGTTGAGCAAACTTCTTTAATCCACATTCCCCGCTTGACAAATTTTTCTAAATCCCATAAACTAGCACTTGCTATCAATGAGTGATAGCTTATTTTAATTAATAAATTAATAATTTTAGGAGGAAAAATATGACAAAGCCAAACATTAAACCTGTTGCCGGATATATATTAGTCGAACCGGTAGCTGTTCAAAAAAAGACTGTTTCAGGTATTTACCTACCCGACTCTCACGATGAAAAACCACAGCAAGCTAAAGTTTTAGCCGTAGGCCCGGATGAAGTAACCGATTCAGGCGCCAAACGCCCCGCTCCTTGTAAAAAAGGAGACACCATTATTTACAAAAAATGGGGTGGTAATGAAGTTAAACTTGGTTTAACCGAAAAAGACGAAGTTTTATTTATCGAATTTAAAGATGTACTAGCTATTGTTAAATAAAGGAGAATTTATGGCAAAACAAATTATTTTTTCAGAAGAAGCTCGTCAAAAACTCTTAAACGGAGTTAATATTTTGGCTAAAGCTGTAGTAACCACTCTCGGTCCCAAAGGCCGAAATGTGGCCTTAGATGGATCTTTTGGTGGCCCCACCATTGTTCACGATGGTGTTACTGTAGCCAAAGCGATTGAGCTCGAAGATCCATTTGAAAACATGGGGGCTCAACTTATTAAAGAAGCCGCTTCAAAAACCAATGATGTTGCCGGTGACGGCACCACCACCTCTACATTATTAGCTCAGGCTATTGTCTCAAGAGGACTTAAAAACGTTACCGCCGGTGCCAACCCTATGCTTATGAAAAAGGGTATAGATAAAGGTGTTAAAGTCATTGTTGAGGAAATTAAAAAAATCAGCAAACCTGTCAAAGGAGATCAAGAAATTGCTCAAGTAGCCACTATTTCTTCAGCCAGTGTTGACATTGGTAATAAAATTGCCGAAGCCCTAAAAATGGCCGGTCGAGATGGGGTTGTCGAAGTCGAAGAATCCAAAGGCTTTGAGATGTCTATTGACCACAAAGAAGGTATGGAGTTTGACAAAGGTTACGCCTCTCCTTACTTTGTTACTAACCCGGACAAAATGGAGACAGAGATCGAAAACCCTCTTATTCTTATCACTGATCTAAAAGTAACTGCCATTGCTGACCTTCTTCCGTTTTTAGAATCAGCCGTAAAAGTAACTAAAAATATAGTTATTATTGCCGATGATATTGAGGGCGAAGCTCTAGCCACTCTCGTAGTCAATAAACTTCGAGGTGCTTTTAACCTTCTTGCTATCAAAGCCCCGGGCTTTGGAGATAGAAGAAAAGCCATGTTGGAAGACATTGCCATTCTAATCGGAGCTTCAGTAATTTCAGAAGATACCGGTAGAAAGCTAGATTCAGTTACCGTCGAAGACTGTGGTAATGCCGAAAAAGTTTGGGCGGGCAAAGACGCCACTAGAATTATTGGTGGAAAAGGCGACAAAAAATCTATCAATGCCAGAATCGCTTCTATCAAACAAGAGATGGATCGTACCGACTCTGACTTTGATAAAGAAAAACTTCAAGAAAGATTGGCTAAACTAGCCGGTGGAGTTGCTGTTATCAATGTTGGTGCTGCCACCGAGATAGAACTCAAAGAAACTCAAGAAAGAGTTAAGGATGCAGTCGAAGCCACCAAAGCCGCTATCGAAGAAGGTATTGTTCCTGGTGGTGGTGTTACTTTGCTTCGAGCTGTTAAAGCACTTAGTGAAGTTAAAGCTGACAATGAAGACGAAAAAATCGGCTTGGATATATTAAGATTTGCTCTTCAACAGCCGGTCAGATTACTAGCCGAAAACGCTGGTGCCGATGCTGGCTGGGTAGTCAAAAAAGTTGAACAAGGCAAAAAAGACTTTGGTTTCAACTCTCTAACTATGGAATTCGGTTCCATGTTGGAACAGGGGATTTTAGATCCGGCTAAGGTTACTAGAACCGCACTTCAAAATGCCGCTTCAGTGGCTAGCATGATCTTAACCACCGAGTGTCTAGTTACCGAACTCCCAAGCAAGGACGACAAAGCCATGCCAATGGGTGGCGGTATGCCTCAAATGGGTGGCATGGGAATGTGAAAATAACAAAAGGTCCGTCCTTTGCGAATGCGAAGGCCGGACCTTAGAGGATTCGAGTGGCGTAAGCCACCCGAAAATTTAAATTCTAGGTACGGAACCTGGAATATTTATCATTGACAACCATTAAGTAATGCTTTATACTTCATAGTATAATGAAAAACATACTTAAATCTATCGATAAGAAAAAGAAACAACTTGATAAACTAAAACCTTTATCAAAAGAGCTGGCCAACAATCTCCAAAACTGGCTTAGAGTTGAACTAACCTATACTTCAAATGCCCTTGAGGGAAACACTCTTTCTCGACTTCAAACCGCCTTAGTTTTAGACAAAGGCATAACCGTAGATGGAAAATCCTTAAATGAACATCTGGAAATCACCAATCATGCTCAAGCCTTGGACTATATTTATACTCTTGCTAAAAAAAACTATTTATTAAAACAAAAAGACATTCTAAATATTCACCAAATAATATTATCAAAGATTGACGATCAAAACGCTGGTAGGTATAGATCCATTTCTGTTAGAATTGCCGGTTCAAGAGTTATTATGCCCAATCCGGCCAAAGTCAGTCAACTAATGACAAAATTTGTTAATCAAACTAACTCTGTAAAAAAAGTTCATCCGGCTAAGTTCGCCGCCGACGTTCATTATCAATTAGTTAGTATTCACCCCTTTAGTGATGGTAATGGTCGCACCGCCAGGCTATTAATGAACCTTTTTTTAATTAAAGCCGGCTATCCACCTATTATCATTAAACTTAGAGATAGGCATGCATACCTAAAATCTTTAGAAACAGCCCAACTTGGTGGAAGCCTAACAAGCTATTATAAATTAATTTATAAGTCACTCATCAATTCTTTAGATATCTATCTATCTGCATTGGTTCCGAACTTTCAAGGTAGTTTGGAACTTTCAGGACTACTTAAAATTGGACAACTGGCTAAAGCTACAAAAGAAACGGTTTCCACCATTAGATTTTGGACCACTCAAAACCTACTAACTGTCAGCAGTCACTCTAAAGGAGGTTATCAGCTTTATAGTCCAAGCGTGATTAATCAAGTTAAAAAAATTCGCCAACTTCAACAAAAAAGATATACAATTAAAGAAATTAAATCCCGACTATAAATATGATTAACCTAAAAAACTATCACAAATGTTTTATTGGAGCCCTCGCCACTCTGGCCCTATTTGTCTTAAGCCTAGCTGTTCTCGCCATTTCCCTTTTTTCCGCCAATCGAAAACAAGCCGGTCAAATCAACCAACTTAAAGTTAACACTCAATTTCCTTACTATTGACAAAAGTAAGGAATAATAGTAAAGTAAGGAATATGACTATTTCCGCTACGATTACTTCCAAAGGTCAAGTTACTATACCCAAGTCTATTAGAGACCTTCTCGATTTAGCCAAAAATGATCTATTGGTTTTTACTGTAAAAAAATCCAAAGAAGTTGTGGTTACTCCCATCAAAACAGATATTATGTCCCTCTATGGTTCACTAAAAACCAATAAAGGATATATTCCTTTATCAAAAATTAGAAAGCAACTCCAACATGATTTAGGCAAGGAATACCAAAAAGAATCATAATGAAAAAAAAGTATTTTCTTGACACCAATATCTTTTTAAGATTCTTGTTAAATGACCACTCAACTTTATCGCCAAAAGCAAAAAAATATTTTAATTTACTCTCAAACAATCAAGTAATTCTTATCAGCAATTCTTTGGTTATTGCTGAAGTTGTCTGGGTTTTAAAATCTTTTTACAAATATTCTCACATAAAAGTTAACAACTCTCTTACCCCCTTATTGTCACACAAAAATCTAAAGATTAACGACAAGCCAAGTATTTTTAAAACTCTTGATCTTTGCCAGAGAAAAAACCTTGATTTTGTAGATGCATATATTTATTTTGAAGCAAAAAAAAGAAAAATAAAACTAATCACCTTCGATAAAAAACTAAACAAACTATCCAAATAATTACTTTACCAAAGCTAACTTTACCGGCTCAAAATCAGGTAATATCATTAACGGATTAATTGCTTTTCCATCTTGATAAACCTCTAAATGTAAATGTGGTCCGGTTGTCCATCCGGTCATACCCACAGTTCCAATTACTTGAAAACTTGTAACTTTTTCTCCCTCGACCACTTTCATTTCTTTCAAGTGTGCATATCGAGAAACTAATCCATTATCATGTTTAACCACCATAGTAGTACCCCAACCCAATCTTCCAAATCGAGCCTCGGTAATTACTCCATCTGCAATTGGCCTGATTTCTGTCCCCTCTGGAGCCAAAATATCAATAGCCTTATGAAAAGCATGATAACCTTGACCCACCGCTCCCTCAAAAGGTTTTTGTAAAGTCGTTTTTGTCACAATCTTAACATCTGGAGTAGATATTAAGGTGGGCTCATTGACCACTTCAGTATTAGTTGCCAGGATATTTCCCATTAATCCAAAAAACATAATTACCACTGTCAATCCCACCCCAACAAATTTAGATACCAAACTACCACCGGGCCTGCCTGCGCAGGCAGGCCTGCCTGGTTTAGATTTTGGCACAAAAACTCTAAACACCTGGTAAGGAAACATAATCACAGTTAGCAATACCGACCAAAAGGTCAAAGCTATGTAGCTGGTTAGAAGTTTTAAAAACAAAATTAGATTTCGTTTCATGTTATGGCTTATTAAGCCATAAAAAAATCCTCGCGTTTTTGCAAGGACTATCAAGTAGTATAACACAACAACCTATAATGTCAACATCAAGAGGCCTAGGTCGGAATCGAACCGACGCCTAGCTGTTTTGCAGACAGCCGCGTTTCCACTTCGCCACTAGGCCATTTACCATATTCTACCAGAATTATTGTAATATTTGCTTTCCTTTGATAGAATCTCCTTGAGATGAAACGAACACTAAATTATTTTTTCCTCATTACTTTCTCTCTTTTGTTAGCGGGTTGCTCTATTTTGCCTGGAAGTAAAAAATCAGCCCTCTCTGTTACTACTAGTCCCAAAGCTACCATTTTTTTAGATGGTGAACACTTGGGATCCACTCCTTATTATAATGAAAAACTTAAAAGTGGCCAATATGTTTTAAAAATAGTTCCCGAGTCCACAGGCCAAGCTTTAAATCCATGGGAAGGTAGAATTACTCTTAGTCCAAGTATTTTAACTGTTGTTAATAGAGAGCTTGGTTTAACTGCAGACTCTTCTTCTGGAGAAATCTTATCTTTTGAACCCTTAGCAGATAAAAATGCCACTTCTATTTCTGTAGTTACTACTCCAGACGGAGCAGTAGTTAATTTAGACGGAGAACCCAAAGGTTTTGCTCCACTCTCAATAGACAACATATCAGAGGGTGATCATGTTTTGGTTATTACCTCGCCTGGGTTCAAACAAAAAACCATTAAAGCTAAAACAGTTAAAGGTAACAAACTTATTGCCTCGGTTCAGTTAGCTCGGGATACTAGCGATATAATTGAGGAAGAAAAGGAACAAGAAGCCACCCCCTCAGCTACACCAAAGGCTTCTCCTAAAGCCACCCCCTCAGCTACACCAAAGGCCTCTCCTAAAGCTACCAGTAGCGATGACCCAGCCAGACCATATGTTGAAATTAACTCTCCAGATACCGGTTGGGTTAATGTTAGAAGTGAAGCTAGTACGACGGGAGGCGATGACACTATCTTAACCAAAGTAGATCATGGTGAAAAATTTCCATTGGTAGATACTACTGTTAATGGTTGGTATCAAATTGAATATGAAACCGGCAAAGAAGGCTGGATCTCTGGCAAATACGCCGAAAAATTCGAATAAATTCGAGGTTCGTAACCTCGAATATTTGATATTTTCACCCCAACCCGTACAAAATCCCCACCACCATTAAACCCCACAAACCCACTGTTATTAACATTGGTCTATCAGAAGTTAAAACCCTTGCCGGCGATTCCCCCTCATTTTGCTCATAGATTAAATGTAAGTATCTCATCACTCCATAAATCACTAAGGGCACTGTTGCCATTAACCATTTTTCAGATCTAAAAGTTAAGGGTAAATCCGCTAGCAAAGTTAATGCTTTTCCGGAAAATGAAAAAGCCGGGAACATAAAAGCAAACAAAGCATAAGTTAACCAAGTAGTGTTAGCAAACATCGAAGTATAAATATCCAAAAGTTTTTCCGGATATTTTCCCAACACCTTTCTGCTTCCAGTTTTTCCTTGAAGTAAAGTCAACTCACTTCTTCTCTTTCCGATAGCCAAAAATAGCGAAAAAGAAACAATACAAAGCAACAACCACACATTAATGTGAGCTCCAATAATTATGGCTCCGGCATACACTCGTAAAATAAAACCAAGTGAGATAATCATTACGTCAAAAATCGGCTCATTTTTCAAAAAATTAGTGTAAATAACTTGCAAAATCAAGTAAAAAAACATTGCTAAAAACAAGAAAAATGACAACGACCATCCAAGGGCAAAGCTCACAACAAATCCGCTTAAACTTGCAAATAAAGCCACTCCAATCGGTAACTCACCGGAAGCAATTGGCCGCTTTTTTTTAAAAGGATGTTTTCTATCAGATTCAAGATCAACAATGTCGTTTAGAATATAAACACTTGAAGTTAATATCGAAAAAAACACCACCGCCAAACTAACCGTAAAAAATTTATCAAAATGAAATAACCAGCCGGAAAAAACCAAACCTGTGTACAAGCTAAAATTCTTTAGGACTTGTCTGGGCCTGGCTTCTTTAAAGAGTAGGAATAACTGTTTAGCCATAAAAGTAAAGCTCCAACTAAAATTGCTAATAATACGATTGTATACATTTTCTGTTTAGCATTCAAATTTAAAGCCAAAAATCCCAAAAATCCGGATACCAGCCAATAAAAAATGGCTATTCGCCTTTTGCCCCAGCCAAAGTCCATTAACTTATGATGTAAATGTCCTCTATCCCCCCAGAAAGGGGATTTTCCCTGTAAAATTCTCCTAAAAATACTATACAAAGCATCCATCATTGGAATTCCTAACACCAAGATAGCCGTAGCCACTTTAGCTCCGGACAAAATTGACAACACTGCCAAAAAATATCCGGCCAATGTCCCACCCCCATATCCCGGCATAATTTTTTGAGGATAAAAATTAAATAACAATAACCCAAGGTAGCTAGCCGCTACAATAAAAGCCAAAATAATCACCGGCCACTGGGTTACATCATCAACAAATCTCAAGCTAAGTAACCCAATCACGCTTGAAGCCACCACTACAATTCCCGGTAACTGTCCATCAAGACCTTTAGACCAATTAACAAAATTCATCGTAGAAACAATCCAGAACAAAGCCATCAAATCTGCCAAAATCCAAATAGTTCGAAGCTTGCCAAAGATAAAGATAGGAATTTGAGGCCGGCTTAAATTAATTACCGCTCCACTTATAAATGGATTACTGATATAAGGAACTCCAATTCCCACTCCCACGACCAGTGTTGCCGCCAAAAATCCAAGCCCCAACCTAAAGTATGGGTTTAAATTTTTTACATCATCCCAAACTCCAATTATTGCTATTAAAAATGCTCCCATCAAAATCCCCACCAAGTGTTTGTCAATTGGTAAAAATATTAAACTGCTAATTAATATCACCAAAAAAATAGCCACCCCGCCACCCCGAGGCACGGGATATTTATGGACCACTTTTGGGTGATTCTGCTTTTTAGGATCATCCATCCATCCAAGTTTTTTATAAATAAAAATTATTACTGGAATAATTGCCACTGACAGAAAAAATCCAAAACCAAACACTTTAATTAATTGAAGTAACTCCATTTATACCACCAAGCCTATTACTTTTACTAACGATATTAAATTCATTAAAGACACTAAACTTCCAATCCAAGTCAATAATTGAGCTAACAACTTATCTTCATCCAAAACCTGTATCGCCCATCTTACACAAATGATTTGAATCATTAAACTAAAAACCGGTAACATCAACAAACCCCAAACAGAAATTAACTGACTTTCTCCATATGGTTTACTAAACAACAAAGGTACCTCCGGAGGTAATCTTAGCCAATGCCAGGCTAATATTACTACACTCAACCCCAAAACTATAAAGCCAAGTCTCATTCCCGTTCTCGAAACAGAATCAAGCACTAAGCTATCAATTTGAGTTTTTATCGATCCAAAACTAAGCTTTTTTTTGGGAAAGATTTTAATTTGTTGGACTTTTTTCATTTTATACTTCTATATATTAAAGCTTGGTCAATCTTCTCTGTTAACACATAATCAGTCGCTAATCTCGTTTTCAATTGAGGAAACGGTCTTTTTTCATACTTCATGAGCACTACTACCTTTGGTTTATATTTATCAAAAGCCAATATAGTTTCATCAAATCCATTAAAATCAACCACATGGTAGGCCACAGTGTAGCGACCAATAGGTAGTCTGTTTGACAAAGGATATATACCAGGCTCATCACCCCAAATAAACAATCGATCAGATTCCAATGTAGTTTTTGTAATTAATTGAGCCACCTTGTAAGTTTGTGTCACTCTAAAATCAAAATAATTTCTATATTCGTCAATGTTTTTCTTTCCCAATCTATAATCAATGTAGTTTTTGTAGTAAGGAATAATAGGGTAGTGCCAAAATTTAATTTGATGGTAGTAAAACCCCGCCACCGCTACCAATCCCAAAACAACCAATTTTATTATTTTTCTTTTACCAAATAAAAAGTAACTTATTAAAATAGCCAATGGAACAATCGGTTGAATCAAATAATGAGGGTAAGGTCTTTCAGAGAGTAAAGCTCCAAACAAACCAAATAAAAACAAAACTACCATTAAGTTTACCCCGGAAGATAGTTTAAATTTTTTAGAGATTCCCCAAAAACCCAGTACTGCAGTAAAAAGTAATCCTGCTCTTATTATTATTCCACTAGAAGTGGCAAACCCACTACTTGAATGTTCGCCTGTACTCCACGAAGCTAAATAGCCAATATTCTGCATCAAAGCTGATCGCAAATATCTCTCTCCGGCTCCAACCCATGTATAATAAGCCATACTAATCAACACTGGCAACAAAAATCCCACTAACATCAACCACAATCGTTTATTTTTAAATATCCTTAGTAATTCTCGGCCAAAGGCCGATCGTCCTTTGGACGAAAACCACCACAACCATATCATCACTGCCATAAAATCAAACAATGCCGGTACTTTTAGCAAAAATCCTATCGAAAATAACAATCCTACTCCCAACCATCTAAGTATTTTCTTTTCTTTTTTCTTTCTCCTTGTCCCGAGCGAAGTCGAGGGGTTTACTTCTCTGTAAGCTATCAAAACTCCCCCCACCACAGGCAACACTATAAAAATTTCCGCATTAGCAATATTTCCTTCTGTTAAAGTTGTTAATACTATCATTAGCAGGGTGGATAAATACCAAGCTTTAGGAATTTTTGGAAAAAGTGCTTGCATTAACTTGAAAAACAAAACCACTGTTATTGAAAAACAAACCATTAACATTAATCTAAAGTAAAATACATTTCCGGCAATAGCAGCCAAGAAATACAATAAAGGAGGTTTATTATCATGAATATCCCTATAAAACACCAAACCTTTTTTTAACCCTTGACCTAAAGCTAGATAGATTCCTTCGTCTCCATACCAGTAAGGTTCAAACAAAGAAGGAATTCGAAGTACCACCACTAAAACAAGTATTAATATTAAGCCCTCATTTTTAGAAATCCATTTCCCAATCTTTTTCATTAATTTAATTATACCTTTTCTGTCACCCGATATTCCATATATCTTCCCAACATTAGTCTTGTATGGGCGTCCAACCCGGGCAAAGCCGTGAAGAAAAAACCCACCACCGGCAGCAACACAAACTCAAAGGGGCTAATAGCTCTTCTCCACCATTTTGTACCCTCGGGAGCTTTTGGTTTTTGTTGCCAATCAATAAAAATAATCGCTAGCAAGGCCACCAAAGTCAAAGTCAAAATTCCAGATGAAACCTGTGGCAAAGTTTTACCAATAATAGTTCGATTAAAATTCTTATTAAGTAGTGGTGGCAGATTTGCTCCCAGAGTAATGGCAAACCAACTTACCGGCCACAAAATATGATCCTTGACTACATAAAATGATCGAATTGATTTTTCCCAAAACGGCATATTTGGTACCGTTAACCACTTATAAATAATATAAGAGTCATCACTCACCCCCCAAGCCCAACGTTTAATCTGCTCATATTGATTTTTCATGGTTGGCCAAAAACCCTTGGCTTCAGCCGCATCACAAAATGATGGTAAAAAAATTGGTTCCACCTCTACTCTGCCGGAAGTGGCATAAAACGCCTTAAAAAACATTCGATAATCTTCCGGAATCACGTCCGTATCCCAATACCCGATTTTATCCACCAGTTTTAAACTAATAGAATAAGTAGAAAAATTCATCAATCTGTCTTTTCTCATTAAAATACCCGTAGCCACTACACTGGACATTCTATTAAAAGTTCTGGTTAAAGCCGGCAACTTCCATATATTATTGTAAAAATGTATGGCTGATTGCCAAATTCTTTCATATCTTCTAGGGTCATCCAAAAATTTAAAACTTAAATAAGAGTAATACTGGCGGTGTAAAACCGCATCAGCATCGTTTGAGGTAATCGTGCAGTAATCAATATTTTTTTTCTGTTTATCTATTAAAAGTTTTTTTGCAATCTTTGCAGCCCAAGCCGTATTTGAGGATTTGCCTTTTACCTCTCCCTCAAGGTCCGGGTGAAAAGTAGATATTAAGTTTCCAAAAATATCCTTAAACTCTTTTAATAATTTTTTAGATTTATCCCTTGCTTTTTCACCTTCCCTTTTTTCAAAACCAAGTACAATTGTTAAATTTTTCCTTGGAAAAGTTTGTTTTGATAATCCACTCAAAGTTCTTCTTAAGGTATGTAAAGGTTCCATGTAGGTGGGGATAATCACAATATGGTGCACTCTTTCCCAATCCAAAAACGACTTTGTTTCTCCAAGCCAATCAAACTGTTGAGCCGCTTTTAATCTAAAATTAGACACTAGCGATAAAACTGCCGCTAAAATTGATCGATATAACCAATAGATATCAAAAGCAATAATATAGTAAGCCACAGCCGTTGGAGCCAAAAAAGCTCCCCAGATGGGAAAGATTATTAGAGACCAGGAAATAAATCCCGGCATAATCTCCAAGAATCTCATCACTTTCTTTTCATTTTTAATTATCCACTTTCTCATATTGGGAAGTCGTTGCTAAGATTTAAAGGTGACTCCTTGACAGGAGATCTGGCTGAAAGCCAAATCGGGACAGCGAAGCTGGAAGGAGTCACCTTAATGTATCTATATATTAAACAGCCTTTCAGCATTTATAGTTGTTTTTTTAGCGATTTGATTAATTGAAGTATTTTTTAACTTAGCTACAAACTCGGCCACGATTTTAACATTACTTGGGGTATTTCTCCACCTATCAATCAAGGTCCGTTCTTGAAGCGAAGCTTTAAGGCCGGACCTTTTAGGATTCGAGTTTGTACTCGAACCCGAAAATCTCGGAATTAACCAAGGCGAATCAGTTTCTAAAAGCAACCTATCAAGCGGAGTTTCTTTTACCAATGCCTCTACTTCACTACTGTAAGTTACATTTCCATCTACCCCTATATAAAAGCCTCTTTCAAGTAGTTGTTTTAAAAACTTTATTGATCCCGAAATACAGTGAAATACTCCCTTGGGATACTTTCCGTCATTTTTGCCTGCCTGCGCAGGCAGGCAAAAATGATCCATCACATCCAAAATATCTTTTTGAGCCTCTCGATTATGGATTACCATTGGCAAGTTTAGTTCTTTGGCTAATTGAATTTGTTTACCAAACACTTGTTTTTGCAATTTTTTTTGATCCTCCGTTATCTTTACCTTGGTATACTTAGTTTTTTGATAGACATGATAATCCAAACCACACTCGCCAATCGCTACCACTTTTTTATGTTTAGCCAATTTTTCTAATCCCTTCATAATCTTATCTATTTGTGTCTCGGCAATTCCCTTACAGTGATGAGGATGAAATCCAACTACCGCAAATAAACCCTCAATATCTTCAGCTATTTCTATTGCTTTTTGACTCGACTCAAGATTAGTTCCCACCACCAACATTTTATTCACCTCCGCCTTTTTAGCCCGATCTGCCACCTCTCTCCAGTCGTCCTCAAACGCCTTCAAATTAAGATGGGTATGCGTATCTATATACATAATATGTATATAGTATTATATCACCATATCACAC
>JBDRQW010000109.1:0-3582 GCA_043826085.1 Candidatus Beckwithbacteria bacterium
AATCATCCTAGCTCAGAAAAAATGAAAATAACATTTCTTACAAGGTATTATTATCCTCACATTGGCGGAGTGGAGAAGCATAGTAGGGAAGTGGCGGAGGGGCTGACTAGGAGAGGCCATAAGATTACTATCATTACTCTAAATCACGACAAGAAATTACCGGAACTTGAGATTAAAGGGGGAGTAAAAATTATCCGACTCCCCTACTCAAACAACAAATTTTTAATTTGGAAAAACTTATTACAAAAAAAACAATTAATTAAACAAGCAGACATTATTCATTGCCACGATGTTTTCTTTTGGTATCTACCCTTTAAATTTCTTTTTCTAAAGAAAAAAGTTTTTACCACCTTTCACGGTTGGGAAGGGAAGTTCCCTATTCCCAAAAAGAATATATTTATTAGAAAAATTTCCGAGAAACTATCTAACGGCAATATTTGCGTTGGTCATTATATTAAAAAATACTACGGCACCAAAACTCAATTTATCTCCTATGGTGGCTGTGTATATTTGAAAGACGATCGTCTCAGCGTTATTATTCAAAAAAATATCAAGCAAATTATATTTATCGGTCGTTTAGAAAAAGATTTGGGGATAAAAGAGTACTTAAAAGTTTTAAATATGCTTAAAACAAAATATGATTTAAAAATTACCTTTGTTGGTGATGGAGCTTACAAAAAACAAGCTGAAAAAATTGGCAAAGTTACCGGCATGATTAAAGATATTAAGCCTTACTTAAAAACTTCCTCCTTGGTTTTTGCCTCATCTTACCTTACTATTTTAGAAGCCATGGCCGCCGGGAAATCTGTTTTCGCTCTTTATCAAAATGACTTAAAAAAAGATTATTTAAAATTATTCCCCGGAGTTAAGTATATGCACATTGCCAGCTCAGCTAAGGAACTCATCAACCAAATTGAAAACAACCTTCAAGGTCCAACCTTGAAGGTCAAGAAAGCTCAAGCGTTTGCTAAAACTCAAACTTGGGATAAAGTAATAAAGTTATACTTAAAATTATGGAACCAGAATTAGACAATAAAAAATACTGCACCTTATACATTGTTCGTCATGGCGAAACCGACTGGAATGTTAAGAAAAAAATGCAGGGACAACTAGATATACCGCTTAATCAAAATGGAATTAAGCAAGCTCAGTCGGCAGCCAAAAGACTGGCAAAAGTAAAATTTGACGAAGCCTTTTCTTCAGATCTTTCAAGAGCAAGACGTACCGCCGAAATTATTACTTTAGAACATAAATTAACAATTCAGGCTCACCGGGCTTTAAGAGAACGATCATTTGGGGATTTTCAAGGGAAAACAGCAATTCAATATCGCAAAGCATTAAAGGATGTGCTTGATCAATATGAAGCTTTAATTGAAAAAGAAAAACTTAAATTTAAGATGCCCTACGGAATTGAAAATTGGGAAAAAGTTATGATTCGTTTTATTGGTTTTTTGCGAAGAATTGCTGTCAGTTATCCCCAAAAAACTGTTTTGATTGCTACTCATGGAGGTTTAATAAGACATTTTCTAATTAAACTTGGATTTGCTGATGACCGGCAACTTCCATGGGGAACAATTGAAAACCTTGCCACCATAAAATTATTATCAGACGGAGTTGACTTTTTTGTTAAAGAAACTTACGGGGTCAATATAAAAAAATGAAAGTTAGTTTTGTTACTACTATATTAAATGAAGAAAAGTCCATAAAAGATTTGCTTGACTCGCTGGTAGCTCAAATCAAGAAACCGGATGAAGTAATAATCGTTGATGCCGGCTCAACTGACAAAACACTTCAATTAATTAAACCATATCAAAAAAATCTGATAATTCGAATTATCAAACTTAAGGGGGCTAATCGATCACAAGGAAGAAATAGGGGAATTAAGTTAGCAAAAAATCAAATAATCGCTGTTTCAGATGCCGGTTGCACACTGGATAAAAATTGGCTGAAGCAAATCACCAAATCACTCGAAAAATCTAAGACTGATTCAGTAGCCGGGTTTTACCAAGTAAAAGCAAACTCAATTTTTCAAAGATGCCTAAGCCCATTTGTAGCCACCATGCCGGATAAATTTGACCAGAAAACTTATCTACCCTCATCTCGATCCTTAGCCTTTAAAAAATCAGCCTGGCAAAAAGCCGGTCAGTATCCGGAGGTTTTAAACTACTGCGAAGATCTTGTTTTTGCCAAAAACTTGAAAGAAAAAACAATCATGAAAGTAGAGCCCAAAGCCTTAGTCTATTGGCAAATGCCAACATCTTTATTTAGTTTTTTTAATCAAATAAAAAATTATGCCTACGGAGATATAAAAGCCGATTTTTTACCTCACCGGAAGAAAATACTATCAATCTATCTTCGTTATTTTATTTTTTTCATTCTTCCCTTCGGTTACTTGCTATATTTAATCTTTACCATCATAAAATTTTATAAATACATCAACCACCCCCTTGCAGTTATTTACTTACCCATTATTAGAGTAGTTGTAGACATCGCCATGATTTTAGGTAGCTTAAAGGGTAAAATACACTCATGAGTCTTGCAAAGGTAAGCGTTAAGGGTGCTTTTTGGCTTGGTTTACTACAAGTAGGCATCAAACTTTTTTCATTTTTTAAACTGATTATTGTAGCTCGTATTTTAACTCCAACTGATTTTGGTTTGTTTGGCATGATAATTATTCCATACGGTTTATTGGAGGTTGCTACCGAACCCGGCATTAATCAAGCCTTGATTCAAACCAAAAAAAATCCTCAAAAATATTTTTCCTCTGTTCAAATAATCTTTGTTCTTAGGGGTTTATTTTTATTTCTAACACTTTACCTGCTCGCACCATTTATTGGTAAATTTTATAATCATGACCTCGTTTATGGCATCAGGATTATAGCTCTAGCCCCCTTGATTCGAGGTTTTATCAATCCGGCTGTTATTTTATTTAAGAAAAATTTGCAGTTTAAAAAAATCTTTTCTTTTCAGCTACTGGCTTCAATTGCAGAATCATTATTTACAATTTATTTTGCTTTAAAATTCAGATCGATGACGGCTTTGCCCTTAGGTGTAGTTATTGGGGCGATTACCGCCACTATTTTATCTTATTTAATGGCAAAATTTAACTTAACTGCCATTAAATTAAAAAATATTATTGAGTTATATAAATACGGCAAATGGGTAACTATTGGTACTTTACTTTCATATCTTAATGATCAAGGTGATGACTTTGTAGTTAGTAAAATTTTAGGGGCCCAGTTTTTAGGCTACTATCAAACCGCCTACAAAATTTCCAATTTACCCACCACCCAAGGAGCCGGCTTAATTTATCAGATCATTTTCCCCATCTTTTCTTCTATTCAAAACAATCTTAACAGGCTTAAAAGAGGAGTTGTTAAGTCTCTAAGTCTTACCCTTATCTTTAGTTTATGTTTCGGCCTATTTATTTATAAATTCGCACCAATTTTAACTAAATTAATCCTTGGTGAACAATGGCTTCCCATGATTCCCGCCTTAAATATATTAATTATCTTTGGAGTTTTAAGGCCTTTAATTTCTGTGGGGATAGCTTTATTTGACTCTATTGGCCAGCCAAACATT
>JBDRQW010000110.1:0-39082 GCA_043826085.1 Candidatus Beckwithbacteria bacterium
ACCGGCATGATGAGGCTGATGGCAAGGGAGCGACCGCCGATGGGGAGGATGAGTAGAATAAGTAAGATTTGACCGTAGGAGCTCATGAAGTCGTTGTACTCGTCGGCCCAGTCGATGGGAAGTAAACCATAAAGGATTTTAGAACCGTCAAGTGGAGGAATTGGGAGTAAATTAAAAATAGCTAAATTAACATTCATTCTAATTGTTAAGGCAAGAAGCGGAGTAAAGAGAGAAATAGAAGCGGACTTAAGAATAAAAGATAAAAGGGTGGCTAAGATAAGATTACTAGCTGGTCCGGCTAAGGCAATTAAGGCCGAGTCTCTTTTTTGATGACGGAGATTAAATGGATCAAATGGTACGGGTTTGCCCCAACCAAAACCTATAAACAAAAGCATTAAAGTCCCAAGGGGATCTAGGTGTTTAAAAGGGTTTAGAGTAACTCTTCCTTGAAGTCTGGCAGTGGGATCGCCCAGTTTATCAGCAATAAAAGCATGAGCAAATTCATGGATAGTGATAGCAACCAATAGGGATATGGCGATGACTAAAAAAGATATGGGGCTAAGGAATAAACTGCTTAACATAATTTATATAGTATGTTATCATACAATCCTTATGGCAATGAAGTGTGCAAAGTGTGGCAAGGGCTCCCAATACGGGCATCATGTGTCTCACGCAAAGAATCGTACCAAAAGAAAATTTAAGCCTAATTTAAAGAGGGTGACGGTGAAGGTGGATGGGGTTAAAAAGAGAATTATGCTTTGTGTAACTTGTTTAAAGACGACTAAAAAAGAAGCTCAATCGTAGAGTTGATTTTTTTTGATATACTTGGCAATTTTTTCCGGAAGTAAGTGGTTGGTGGAGAGATTTTTATTAATGCGGTTTCGAATCACGGTAGAAGAGATATTGGTGATAATTTGTAAAGGGTGTTTTAGGGGGTGCATGTTTGGGTAGAGTGGTTTAAAGGGATAATCAGATCTGGGATAAATATAGAAGGGCATTATCTTAAGGAGGGTTTGGTACTTTGGCCATTTATGAAAAGTGGATAAGTTGTCAGAACCGATTAAGAAAGAAAATTGGTGTTGGGGATATTTTTCTTTTAAGTAAGTAATATGGAAAATAGTATTGCCGGGCATTTTATTATCAAAGGTGCAGGTGTTGGTTTTGACTTTATGATTTTCCAGCATTTTGGTCATAGTTAGGCGGTGTTTTGAATCAATAAAAAACTTGCGTTTTTCAAAAGCGTGTTTGTAGTCCGGAAGTAACCAAAGTTCATCGATTTTTGGAATTAATTCAAATGCTTGGTTGATAACAATCTGATGTCCAAGGTGAGGAGGGTTAAAAGATCCGCCAAATAAGGTTATGTTCATAGGAGTTATTTTAACAGATGTTGGTAGCCATTCAATAGTTGTTGCCAGGTAATGGGTTGTTTGCCTTCGAGTTGGAATTTGTTATTGGGTAAAAGTTTAAGGACTTTATTGTTAGGCCTGCCTGCGCAGGCAGGTAGTTTAGTCCAGACGCCGGGCCAGTGGTAGAAAGCGCGGATTTTATGGTCTATAGAAGTAAAGTTGGTTTTTGATTGTTTGATAAATTCTTGCCAAACTATAAAACCATCTTGTTTAGTAAGCTTTTTAGCATAGGGTGTGGGAGATTTTTTTGGTTGTTTAATCGGGGTGATATTATCCTCTATATAGTCAGGTAAGGTTTTTATAAGAAGATTTACGCCAATAGTAAATAGAGTGCTGAGGAGTTGAGGAGTAGTCTCGGTTTGAGTGAGCCGATGTTTTTGTCGAGCAATAATCGGGCCGGTGTCCCAACCAGAGTCCATCTTAAAGATAGTCACTCCGGTTTGTTTTTCTTTGTTCAAAATAGTCCAAGGCACCGGAGCCGCTCCTCTATATTTGGGTAAAAGCGAAGGGTGAATGTTTAGGGAACCGTACTTGGGTATATCTAAGGTTTTTTTGGAAATTTTGTGGCCGTATGAAGCCACGACGATTAAATCAATAAAAGGGCGAGGCCCTGTAAGGGCCTCGCCCTTATAGATGTGATGATGGGATTTGAGTTTGTTAAAAACAATATCAGATTCAGGGGCTGAGCCGAAAAAAAGGATGTTTAAGGGTTTCATGAAAATGGATTGTCAATTGCTTCGAGCTTGCCTTCTTTGTTGGCTTTGTAAAGTGGTTCGCCGGATTTTTTAATATGGTCGATGAAGAGAATACCGTTTAGGTGGTCAAGTTCGTGGGCAAAGTAGGAGGAGAAGGGTGAGGCGAGGGAGATCTTTTTTTCTAAACCTTTTAGATTCAAGTACTTAGCTTTTATTTTTATTGGGCGGTCAACAAAACCAAAGTAGCCCGGGATTGAGAGGCAGCCCTCAATAAATTGTTTATCTTTTGGCAAGCTGGAGAGCATTTTTTTTGAAGATTTAATGATTTGGGGGTTAAGACAAACTTCAAATTTATCATCAGGCATTTTAATAATAAATAGACGATGAAGTTGATTGACCTGATTGGTGGCTAATCCCACACCCAGTTCTTTTTTTTGCTCCGGAGTGAGAGTGCTTAGCATTTGCTTGGCTAATTTTTTAATATCGTCAGTTATATGATTAATAGTCAAAGCTTTTTTTCTAAGGGTGGGGTGGGGGTGTTTTATTATTTTTAACATGAGGGCATTATAACAGGCTGTTGAGTTTTTCTTTAATAGCTTGGTTTTCGGGGTTTAAGTATTTGAGGATGTATTCAAATTGTTCGCTGGCAAGGTCGGGACGGTTGGTTTGTTGATAGAGTGAACCTAGGGCATTTCTGAAGGTTTCGTAATTGGGTTTTAAATTTATAGTTTCAAGCAGTGTTTGTTCGGCAAGTTTGGTTTGTCCCAGTTGGGTGTAAAGTAATCCTAAATTGTAATGCAATTTGGGGTCGGTTGGAGAGAGATCAATAGCTTTAAGTAAAGTATTAAGAGCGTCTTGGTGATATTTTTTATCAATTTGAGCTAAAAGAAAAAATACTTTGGCACGAGATTTATAGTAGTTTAAATGAACTTTGTTTTGGGATATAACCAGGTTGCTATTATTAATAGATTCCTCTATTAGTTGACCTTTTAGATTAGTATCTTCTTGATAAAGTAAAGCCATTTTGGCTGCAGATTCTGAGTAAAGGGATCTAAAGAGAGGTTGGTTTGGTTTTATGGTAACTGCTTTTTGAAGGTAAGCGTAGCCGGTTTGAATTTGATTGGCTTGTAAATAGTTTTTGCCAAGAACAAAAGCTCGGTCAGCTTGCCACATAGTGATGATGGAGTATAAAAAGAAGGTGGCGAGGGAGAGGGTGATTAAAATTTTTATTAAGGTGACACCTTCCAGCTTCGCTGTTCCGACTCGAGATTCTCTCGCGTCTCCTGTTAAGGTGTCACCTTTGGTCATGTTGTGGCTAATAGCCAGGGCAGGGAAGAGAAAGAAAAATAAAGCCACGGGGACGACGGAGAAGCCAAAAAAGTTGGAGACGGCTAGGCCTAAGTAGCCGGCCAAGAGGGCTATATATAAACTATCACACGATCGTGAGCGGAAATATATACGGAGAGTCCAAATTGAAAACCAGATGATAATCAGCAAGTAAGAGAATAAACCAAAAGCTCCGGTGGTAGCTAAGAAGTTTAAAAATTCGTTATGAGCTTTGTTGTAAAGAAAGTCCCATTCCGAGAGAAGATTATGTTCAACCGGCCGGTGATTATAGTAGGAGTAGGCAAAGGTTTCTACGCCGGAGCCGAAAATCGGATATTTTTCCCAAATATTTATAGCTCCCTGCCAAACCACTTTTCTAATATCACTGGATTTTGAACCGCCGGTTTGGATGGTGGGAGGGCCAAGATCGGAAACTTCAGGGAGACTCCTTGAAGTTTCTTCAGGTTCGGAACTATCTTTCAGTCGCTGTGCTCCTTGCAGACCGCTGAAAGTTCCGAACCCTATCTTTGAAGTTCGGAACCATGGATTACTCCAGGGGGTACCGATGATTAATATTGCAAGTAGAAATAGGAAATTAATGGTTAGGAAAGGCTTTACAGGAAAGCTTTTTAGCTTATTTTTGAGTAATATTAGTAACCAGTAAATACTCCAAGCTAAACCTAAGCCAAGTAAGCCGGAGCGGGATTTAGTAAACAAAAGGGTGATAAAAAAAGTTAGGGTAACAAGGTGGTATTTTGGATTTTTTAGAGAGAGGCTGAGTGAGATAGGAATTAGGGTTAAAAGGTAGGCTGCTAACCAGTTTGGTTGGCCCAGGGTAGAGAAAACTCTGGTTTGAACGTCTTGGACCCAGAGATTTTTGTCGATGCCAAAGTGTTCAAGAATGCCGTAGATAGAGACGATTAGAGCAGTTGATAAAATAACTTTGATTATTCTATTGTTAAATTCATTAGGTTCGGAACTAGAACATCGGAAAGTTCCGAACCCTACATAAGTAAAATATAGGAGTAAATAGGAGATGGTGGAGATGAGGCCACCGTGGAATCTTGAGTAATAACCCCAGAGAGATGTATGCGGGTCTATTGAGAATAAAGTGGAGAGAGTTTGGGAGATTAGAAAGATGATTAGAGGTATGGTAAATGGAGTTTTTTGAAAAATTATTTTTTGATTAATAATCATTTTGATTATCCAAGCCGAGGTAATAATTACAGTTATAAAATAAACCGTAAGCATTTTGTTAAACTCAAAGAGCTCGTAGTTATAGGGAGTGAGGATTAAAGGTACGATGATGAATAGAGCGTAGAAGGAGTACTCGATGATTTTGTTAAGGAGTTTGTTCATGAAGTCAGTATAGCATGGGAATGTGATATAGTAAGACATATGTTAGATAGGTTTTATTCGTTATTTAGTTATGATCTGGGAATTGATCTTGGGACTTCTAATACTTTAATTTTAGTTAAAGGCAAGGGTGTAGTGGTAAGAGAGCCATCTGTAGTAGCCAGAAGAAAGAAGACTAAAGAAATTTTGGCAGTAGGTGGTAAAGCCAAACAAATGATTGGTAAAAATCCTGATAGCATTGAAGTGATTAAGCCATTGATTGATGGAGTTATTTCTGACTTTGATGCGACTGTGTCAATGCTTAAACATTACTTTGTTGAAATTCATCAACATGTAGGTTTAGCCCCAAAATTAGCTAGACCAAAAGTTTTAGTGGGAATACCTTCCGGCGTAACTGAAGTTGAAAAAAGAGCGGTTCAAGATGCGGCTTTGTCTGCGGGAGCTAGGATGGCCATGTTGATTGAGGAGCCAATGGCTGCTGTTATTGGGGCCGGGGTTGATGTTTCTAAACCCGATGGACAGTTAATTGTTGATATTGGTGGTGGCACGACCGAGATTGCAGTTATTAGTTTGGGCGGGATTGTAATTGATAGATCTTTGCGGATTGCCGGTGAAGAGATGAATGAGGCTATAATTAAATCAGCTAGGTTGAGGCATGGATTGCTTTTGGGTGAGATTACTGCTGAGGAAGTAAAAATTAATATTGGGAGTGCGATGGAAATGGAGAAAGAAAAAAGTTTTGTGGTTCGGGGGCGGGATATGGAGAAGGGTTTGCCAAAGTCTTTAAAAATTAAGAGTTCAGAAGTAAGAGAGTCTTTGGCTCCGGTGATTCAAGAAATTGTAGGAGCGATTGGTTACATCATTGAAGAAACGCCGCCGGAGTTGGTGGCTGATATTATGAAACACGGGATTATTTTAGCTGGTGGAGGTTCCTTGATTTATGGAATTGATAAAGTAATTTCACAAGCTACCAAGATGCCGGTTTGGATAGCTGATGATCCGCAAGACGCGGTGGTTAAAGGTTGTGGTAATTTATTCAAGAATGAAAAATTATTAAATGCCGTTAGAGTTAAACGAGGGCTTAGATGAGGAAGATAGCTATTTTATTGGTTTTAAGTTTGGCAATATTTATATTAGACAAAGGTAGTTACTTTAATTGGTTGAAGTCCCCGATACTTAAAGTAATTAGACCGGTGCAACTTAATCTTCGTGGGGTGGCGGTCGAAAAGATGGTTAATGGCAATGAGGTTTTTGAGTTGATAGATAAAGCTGAGATGATTAAACTAAGACAAGAAAATGAGAGGTTGCGGGAGTTACTGGGGACCAAGATTTCTCCGGCTTGGAAATTTATTCCCGCTAATATACTTAAGAGTGAGGGAGAAAGTTTAGTGATTGATGTTGGTAGTGAAATTGGGGTTAGCTCAGAGATGGTGGTGGTTGGTTTGGCTAGAGATAAAGTTAATAATGGAGTTTTACTGGGAAGAGTTGATGAGGTTTTTTTCATGCAATCTAAGATTAGATTATTAAAGAGCGCGGATAGTAATTTGGGCGTAGTAACTGAAAGTGGGAGCGTGGGAGTGGTAACGGGAGATGGCGAGAAACTAAATTTGAGGCAAGTGCTTCAGAAACAAGATTTGGTAAAAGGTGAGTTGATATTAAGTAAGGGTGGTGATGGCTGGCCTGCTGATTTAGTAGTGGGTAGAGTAGGAGAAGTTTTTAGAGTGGATACCAAAATTTATTTAGAAGCTAAGATAGATGAGTTAATTGAGACTGATAATTTGAGTCAAGTATTTGTGGTTAGTTTTTAACTAAGATTAGGTTAATGCCCTGTTGATGAATTTTTTTGAGGGCCTCTAATTTTTGGGCGGGAGTTTTTATTGTTTGGATATTTAATTCAAAGATCTGAGCATCAGCAGTTTGCGGAGATGTGATTAAATCAGTCACCTTCGGGCTAGTTTGCTCATCTAAAAGAATGGCTTTGATGGCGGGCAAACTTGAAGGAACAATGAAGATAGGAAAAGCTAGGTAGATAAAAAGCAGGGTAAGTAAAAATATAGTAGAGCGCCAAATAATTCTTATAAGCATTAAGTATCAATATACATTAGTTATTTAATTTTTGCTATGATATTCTTATGGCTTTTGACAAGTTATTAAGTATAGTATTGGTGATAGTTTTATCTTTGTTTTATAGTACTTTAGGTTTGTTTAATTTTTTGTGGTTGGCGGTAATTTGGTTGGCTATTAAGAAATGGTGGTTGTTAATATTTATTTCCGGCTTGATTTTTGATCTAGTTGTGGGATCGACTTTGGGACTATCCAGTTTTAAATTTTTAGTGGTGGCAGGTTTAATTTATTTAATTAAAGAGTATTGGCCGGTTAGATCCCAACGTCAGTTAAAATTAAAAATATAGTATGAAAAAGATAAGTTATTATTATTTGGTTTTGTTAGTAACTTTTTTAGTTTTAACGGCGAGATTGGTAATGTTACAAGTATTTGAAGGTGAGTACTATAGAAAACTAGCGGTTGAGAATCGGGTTAGTTTGGAAGTAATTAAAGCTAATCGGGGGGTGATGTACGATCGATTTGGGGAAGTTTTGGTAAGGAATTCTCCCGGAGGTCGAGAGTATGTTTTTGGTGAGACTTTAAGTCATGTCTTGGGTTATGTGGGTGAGGTTAATGAAGAGGAAATTGAAATTTCAGGTTATGAATTAAAAGATGTAGTGGGTAAAATGGGTTTGGAGAAACAGTATGATTTAGAATTGCGGGGAGTCAATGGAGGAGTCTTGATTGAGAAAAATGCCGATGGCCAAAAGATTCGAGAGATTGGCAGAAAAGAACCAATGGATGGAGAGAGTTTAACTTTAAGTATTGATTTTGGTTTGCAAAAAAAGGCCTATGAGTTGATGGATAGTCGGAAGGGAGCGGTGATCGCCAGTGTGCCGGAAACCGGAGAAATATTGGCTTTGGTGAGTAGTCCGGGATTTAATTTTGAAAAAATAGAAGAGGCTTTGAGTAATAAAGACCTACCTTTGTTTAATAGAGCAATTGGAGGCGAGTATCCTCCCGGATCGGTTTTTAAGATTGTAGTAGCTACTGCCGGGCTTGAAGAAAATAAGATAGATGCTGAGACTGAAATTGAAGATACCGGGGAAATCAGAGTGGGTCTGTTTCGGTTTGGAAACTGGTACTTTGATCAGTATGGTAAAAAAGAGGGAATGATTGGTTTGGTTCGAGCCATTGCCAGGAGTAATGATGTCTTTTTTTATAAATTGGGAGAGGCTTTGGGAATTGAGAAGTTAGCTGACTGGGCCAAGTATTTTGGTTTAGGCAGGGTAACTAAAATTGATTTACCCGGTGAAGCTAATGGTTTGATACCCACTCCGGAGTGGAAACAGGAGTTTATTGGTGAGAGCTGGTATTTGGGGGATACTTATATTTCAAGTATTGGCCAGGGAAATGTTTTGATGACCCCGCTTCAGGTAAATCAAATGACTAGTGTGATTGCTTCAGGTGGCAAGTTGTGCCAGCCGTATTTAAGGGCGAAGCCCTTACAGGGCCTCGCCCTTCCAAGATGTCAGAAGTTGGATATTAGTGAGGAAAGCCTGGATTTGGTGACTGAAGGAATGAAGCAAGTAGCTGAGAGTGGGGGGACAGCTTGGCCGTTTTTTGATTTTAAGGTAAAGGGGGAGCGGGTTTTTGTGGCAGCCAAAACCGGAACAGCTGAGTTTGGGGAGGTGGGGGCAAGTGATATTAAAGAAGGCAAAACCCATGCTTGGTTTACTGCATTTGCGCCAATTGAAAAACCAAACATTGTGGTGACGGTGTTAATGGAGGCAGGGGGTGAGGGGTCTGATCAGGCAGCTCCGGTGGCTAGAGATTTATTAAGTTATTGGTTTTCAAGACAATAAAAATAAAGTAAAATAGTAGTATATAAATTAAATCACGATCGTGTTGTCGATTATATATGAAACAAAGAGAAGTAGTTAAGGAGATATCAGCTGGATTAATAGTAACCGGGGTTGATTTTGTTTTGTTTACGGCGTCTTTGGGTTTAAATTTGTATACAGCCAGCTTTAAGCCAAAAAATCCAATTGAGGTATTGATTGATAGTTTTAAACTAACCGGTTATTTTCAAAATAAATTATTAAAATCCAGTTGTGCTTATGCGAAACAAAAAGGCTATCTAAAAAAAGTTAAACAAGAGTTAAAAATAACTAAATCGGGCTTAAAGAGACTTGACAGTTTGTTACCAGTTTATCAAAAAAAGCGAAAGTGGAACGGGAGATTAAACCTAATTACTTATGATATTTCTGAAAAACATAGACATAAAAGAGAAATATTGGCTAAATGGCTAAAGAGCCAAAATGCGATTATGTTGCAAAAAAGTGTTTGGGTATCGGTTTTTGACTTATCTAAAAATTTAAATAAATATAAGAATCAATTTTTATTAAAAGACCAAGGAGTAATTTTAACCTCTGAGTTAAAAAAGGGAGAAGGGGTTAACGAAAGAACTATTAGTGAATTAATTGAAGATTGGTATCAATTATCTGCATTAAATTTAAGGTATGATAATTTTATTTCTTGGGTGAAAATGGAAAAAAGATTTGGAATACAAGATAAAATGATTTTACAAATGAGATATTTATCGATTTTAAAAGATGATCCTCAATTGCCGTTTGGTATTTTGCCAAAAAATTGGAAAGGAGATCAAGCTTATAAATTATATAAGAATAAACTTGACGTATAAACTACATCACGATCGTGTGCTAGTTTATATATAGAGAAATGATGATGAGTTTTATTAATCCAAAACAAATGAGAGAAATTAATTTAGGGGATTTAAATTATCCAAAGCTTTTGAGTCATATTAGTTCTCCTTCAAAATTTTTGTATGTGATTGGTAATGAAAAAATTTTAAACCATAAAATGATTACAGTGGTGGGTTCAAGAAAAATGAGCCAATATGGCAGAGAGGTAACTGAGAAGTTGGTTAGAGATTTAGTTGGCAAAGATTTTGTGATTGTTTCCGGGTTGGCCAGGGGAATAGACGGAGTGGCTCATAGGAGTTGTATTAATAGTGGGGGTAAAACGTTGGCGGTCTTGGGCCATGGTTTTGATCGAATTTATCCACCTGAACATCGGGGACTGGCTAAGCAGATTATAATGTCCGGTGGTTGTTTGGTGACGGAGTTTCCATATAATTTTCCTATTAATAAACAAAACTTTATTTTAAGAAATAGGATTGTAGCCGGTTTAAGTTTGGGAACATTAGTGGTTGAAGGGGCGAGTAAAAGCGGAACTAAAATTACGGCCGGGTTTGCGGCTGATTATGGTCGAGAAGTGTTTTGTGTACCGGGGCCGATCGGGAGTGAACTATCCGAGGGTCCGGCTGAGTTGATCCAACAAGGGGCAAAGTTGGTGACTAAAGTTGAGGATATTTTGGAGGAGTTGAGGTTATAGGGTATAATTTAGGCTAATGTCTGGAGAAAAATTTCGGGATAAAAGCATACAATTAATAAGATCATCATTTGGTCAGGTTGAAATCCAAAAAGAAACAGAAGATACTTTATTGCCATTATCAGTAATAGCTAAAAATTGGATTGATGATAGAGAAACTATGGGTTCGATTAGAAGAAGTGTTAGTGAAGGAAAAGTAGACTTAGATGTTTTTAGCGGGGTTAGTTTGTTAGTAGATGATTTTCGAAGAGTTTATAGTTTATATGTTCAAGGAGCCGTTGAGGAGTCTTTAGAGTTAAAAAAAGCAAAATCAAATAAAGAAAAAGCAGAAGAAATCGGAGATGTAATGTTTTATTTATTACATTTTTTTAATGCTGCTGATTTAGATGTTGGTCAAGTAATCAGTTTATCTCAAGATTCATCCATGTGGGGTGAAAAAGAAGGAATTGGATTAAGGGTCTTATTATTACGCAGTATAAGTAAAACAAATTTAGTAGTTAATACTGTTAAACAATTCCGTGATGAAGTTAGATTTAGAAATATTGAGGCGATTCCACATCCAATGGCTTTTGGAGATCAAAGAATTGATGCTCCTTGGTTAGACTATCGAAACACTGAACATTGGATGAAGTTCAAGAATAGGATAAGTAAGTTTTGGTTAGTGGCTTTTGAGGCAGTCTTAGTCTATGGTAAAGAGAATAAAATAGATATGCTTGAAACGGTCAAAAATACTGCTGAAAAAGCTACACAGCATTTTCCAAAGGAGTTCTTTTCAAAAAAATATAGTTTATTTAGCAGTTTACCTGAAGGTGAAAAATATGATATTGATTGTTGTCGATTGTTTAGAAATAGATTTACTTTAAATGGATTAAGCTATATAGATATGTTTCATAGCTTAATTCAAGAGTTTGGTGGAGAGTTGCCTGTTCAGGTTTATAGAAGTTATATTTTGTTGTGCTTATCAATACTGTCAGATAATGATGATTGGACAGCTAGAGGTTTATTAAACGTTATAGATAAAATTGGTTCTGATAGATTTAATTGAGTGTTAAACCTTGTGCTTAGTTTGACATCTGTGGTAGTTTAGAGCTTATGAAGTTAGTCATTGTTGAGTCGCCGACCAAAGCCAAAACGTTAAGTAGGTTTTTGGGTTCGGAATATAAAATTGAGGCGTCGATGGGTCATGTTCGAGATTTACCAAAGAGTAAGTTGGGAGTGGATACCGAGAATAATTTTGAACCGGATTATGAGGTGGTTAAAGGTAAGAGTAAAATAATAGCTAAACTTCGGAAAGAGGCCAAAGGAGCCGGCGAGATTATTTTAGCCACCGACCAAGATAGAGAAGGCGAAGCGATTGCTTTTCATGTTCAATACTTACTTGGTGATAAGTTTAAGTATTCAAGAATTGTGTTTCATGAAATTACCAAAGAAGCGATCTTGGGAGCTTTAGAAAAAAAAGGACAAGTAGATGTTAAATTACTTGAAGCCCAACAAGCCAGGAGAGTTTTGGATAGATTGGTGGGCTATAAGTTATCACCGGTTTTGTGGCGAAAAGTAAGAAGGGGTTTGTCTGCGGGTAGGGTTCAGAGTGTGGCGGTAAGATTGATAGTGGAAAGAGAAGAGTTAATTAAGGCTTTTAAGGCTCAAGAGTTTTGGGAAGTGGATGTAGATTTAAAAGCAAAACAAGATTCTTTGTTGGTAAGATTAGAAAAAATAGAAGGTAAAAAAGCGGAAATTGGCGATAAAAAAATTGCTGATTTAGTGGTTGGTGATTTAACAAAGGCCAGTTATAAAGTTTTAAGTCTAAAGGAAAGAGAGAGCAAGAGGCATCCGGTGCCACCATTTATGACCTCGACTATGCAGAGAATGGCAAGTAATCGATTTGGTTATAGTGCTAAAAAAACCATGCGCGAGGCTCAACAGTTGTATGAAAAAGGTTTAATTACCTATCATCGGACCGATAGTTTAAACTTGGCTACTTCGGCAGTAATGGCGGCGCGAGAATATATAAAGAAAGAGTTTGGGGATAAGTTCTTGCCGGTTAAACCCAATTACTATAAATCCAGCTCAAAGTCAGCTCAAGGAGCTCATGAGGCGATCAGGCCAACTAAGGCAAGCAAAGTTGAGATTGATAGTAAGAGTAGCTCCAGCAAACTTTATCGATTGATTTGGGAAAGATTTATAGCCAGTCAGATGACTCCGGCAATTTTTGATAAGACAATAATTAGAGTTGAGGCTAATAGAGATAAGATTTACGAGTTAATAGCGAGAGGTGAGAGATTAAAGTTTTTTGGTTGGTTAAAGGTTAACTCCAAATTTAAAGAAATAAATGAAGATTTGGCTATTGTTAATGAGGGGGATTCACTTCAATTAATTAAAGTATTGCCAACTCAAAAATTTACTCAACCGCCGGCTCGATATAATGAGGCTTCTTTGATTAAAGTTTTGGAGCAAAAGGGAATTGGCAGGCCGTCAACTTATGCTCCAATTATTTCGACTATCCAGTTAAGGCAGTATGTAGAAAAAAAAGAAAAACAACTTTTTCCAACTTCAATTGGAGAAGCGGTGACTAAGTTTTTAGTTGATAATTTTAGTAAAGTTCTTAATTATGAATTTACAGCCAAAATGGAAGATAGTTTAGATGAGGTGGCTAATGGAAAAATAAAATGGGTGGAGCTATTGGCTGAGTTTTATAAACCTTTTGAGATCAAAGTCGAGAAAGTAATTGAGAAAGCAAAGAGAGTTAAAATAGAAGTGGAAAAAACCGGAGATAAATGTCCTGAGTGTATTAAGAAGGGCCTGCCTGCCGGTAGGCAGGGCGAAGTGGTTATTAGAACCGGTCGATTTGGTAAGTTTTTAAGTTGTGAAAATTTTCCTGAGTGTAAATATACGGCCACTTATAAACAAGTAGTAGAGGGGGTTAAGTGTGAAGATTGTGGTGGAGAAGTGATAATTAAAAAATCAAGAAAAGGCAGGCAGTTTTTTGGTTGTGGAAACTATCCTAAGTGCAAATGGGCCAGTTGGAAAAAACCAGTATGCAAATAAATTGGCAGATAAAAAAACGCTCGGGAGAGTTTCAGGTATATAATAAAGAAAAAGTAATTCGGTCTATATATAGAGCTCAGGAAAATATTGATAAACAAGATTGGGACCAGGCCAGAGTGATTGGAAAGCTGGTATTTGATGAGCTGGAAGATAAATTTAAGAAAGAAAAAATCTTGGGTTCAGATGAAGTTGGGGATGTTTTGGAAAGAATTTTAATTGATAACAAACTTTATGATATTGCTCGAGCTTATATTATTGCCAGAGAAAAGCAAAGAGAGGAAGCTAAAGCAGAAAAGGGTTTGGGTGTAGTGGACGATGTTGGCTTGCCTTACACCTCGATAGTGGTTTTAAAGAATAAGTATTTAAAAAAAGATGAAAATGAAAAGGTAATCGAGACACCTAAGGGTTTGTTCAAAAGGGTAGCTAAAGCTATTGCTAAAGCAGAGAAAACTACCAAAAATAAAAAAGTTTGGGAGAGAAAGTTTTATCAGTCAATGAAGAACTTAGAGTTTTTACCGGGAGGAAGAACTTTGGCCAATGCGGGGACGACCAATAATCAACTGGCTAATTGTTTTGTAATGCCGATGCCGGATAGTGTGGAGGGAATTTTTGAGAGCGTTAAAGAGTCCTCAATATTAAAGAAAAATGGCGGTGGAGTGGGTTTTAGTTTTTCTCATATTCGCCCCAAGGGTGATGAGGTGGCAACCACCAGCGGTAAAGCGGCCGGGCCGGTAGCTTTTATGAAGATTGTTAACGATGCTAGTGAAATATTGGTCCAAGCCGGAGGTAGAAGAAGTGGCAACATGGTGGTTCTTCATGTGACTCATCCTGATATTTTTGAGTTTATTACCAGCAAAGAAGATGAAAATCACTTGAATCAAATTAATTTTTCTTTGGGGTTAACTGATAAGTTTATGAATGCGGTTAAGAAAGATAAACCGTTTGATTTAATTAATCCTCGAAGTGGTCAAGTAGTTAACACGGTTTCGGCCAGATCAATTTTTGAGTTGTGTGCTTCTTATGCTTGGAAAAATGGTGATCCGGGGATTATATTTTTGGATAGGATAAATAAAGATAATCCAACTCCCCATGTTGGAGTTTTGGAGGCGGTTAATTTGTGTGGAGAGCAACCTTTACTTAATTATGAGGCTTGTAATTTGGGGAGTATTAATCTAGGTAAACACATTAAAAAGAATATAAAAGGAGTAAGGGTAGTGGATTGGGATAAGCTAGAAAAAACAATTAAGGTGGGGGTGAGAATGCTTGATAATGCGATTGATGTGGGCAAGTATCCGTTAAAAAAAGTAACTAAAATAGTTAAGTCAAATAGAAAGATTGGATTGGGCATAATGGGATTTGCGGATTTATTGGTTAGGTTAAATATTGCTTACAATAGCCCGGAAGGATTGAAGTTAGCCTCTAAGATAATGAAGTTTATTCAAGATATT
Source organism: Candidatus Beckwithbacteria bacterium (assembly GCA_043826085.1). Classification (GTDB taxonomy): domain Bacteria; phylum Patescibacteriota; class Microgenomatia; order UBA1400; family CG1-02-47-37; genus CAXBYZ01. Next base: position 14,735 of record JBDRQW010000110.1, read on the forward strand.
TCTCATGATACTTCAAAGAAATTGGGTAAGGAAAAGGGAAGTTTTCCAAACTTTGAAGGGAGTCTTTGGGATAAAAAGGGTTACAAGTATATGCGTAATGCCACTTTGACTACCATAGCTCCGACCGGTTCGATTAGTATGGTGGCTAATGCCAGTTATGGAGTAGAACCTCATTTTGCTTTGGCTTTTTATAAAGAAGCTTTGGGGGGGATTAGGTTGCCGGAAATTAACGCTGATTTACTGGAAGCTTTGAGAAAAAGTAAGCTGGATTTGGGAGGAGGTTTGGTAGATAAAATTGCCTGTCAAGGGGTGTTGAAGAATATTAAAGAAGTGCCGGAAGATATTAAAAAAGTTTTTGTGACGGCTCATGACATTGAGGCAAAAGATCATATTGCTATGCAGTCAGCCTTTCAAAAATATACTGATAATGCGGTTAGTAAAACTATTAACTTGCCAAATCATTCCAGAGTTGAGGATGTGGTTAAAGTATTTATGTCAGCCTGGGAAGCGGGCTGTAAAGGGATTACCATATATAGAGATTCAAGTAGAAGTGTGCAAGTTTTAAATGTGGGCTATGGTAAAAGTGAAAATCCAAAAGTTAAAATTTTAAAACTAAAAGTAAAGTCTAAAGATCAAAAAAAATCTGATAAGTGCCCCCAGTGTGGTCAAACAATGTTAAAAACCGAGGGGTGTAGTACTTGTCCTTCGTGTGCTTTTAGTTTGTGTAGTGTGTAAGTGGTTAGGTGTGATCGATTAAGGTTTTATTTGAGAGAATATCACTATTTATGCTTTTAATACCATCTAAAGTAAATTGCCAGAAAGAATCGGTTGATTTAAAGTGAGATTTAATATCTTTAGTTTGGCAAAAGCCTTGTCTTTTATTTAAGTATTCTGGTAGGCTGCTCCAGAGATAATTTTTTAGTTGAGTAGCATTGAGTGGATTGTATTTAAGGTTAGCCGGATTGGTGTGGATATAACGAGTAAGGTGAATTAATTGTTCTTGAATATCTATGTTAACTTTTTTATATTTTGATTCAAAGAGTCGCCCGCTTCTTGTATATTTTTTGTTAAAAAAAGTTGTGTAGCTGTTGCCTAATCGTTGAGCAAATTTGGATAATTCTTCTTTTGAATTTGATTTAACTATTATGTGGTAGTGATTACTCATTAAACAATATGCGTGTATCTCAGCAATGTAGGGGCCATATAGTTTTTCAAGTTGGGTAGATCCTAATGCTTCAAACTGTTCATTTCTTGTTTTTCTTTCCATGTCAGAAATTTTTGGGGAGTTTAATAGAAGAGAATTATGAATGGCGAGGAGAAATCTTTGCTTATCGTTAATATCTTGAAATATATTTCGCTTGTCAACTCCGCGATTGTAAATGTGATAAAAAGCCATGATTTAGTATAACACACATCAGATGTGTGTAAATGGCTTGATTTTATGATTGGTTATAAGGTAGTCTATAGTTATAAATGATACTTTCTGATAAAGATATTAAAAAGGCATTAAAGGACGGTTTAATTAAAATTAAGCCAAAGTCAGATTTAAAAACACAACTAGGGTCGTGTAGTATTGATTTGCGTTTAGGAAAAAAGTTTAGGATTTTTAATCATAGTAAGTTTCCCTATATTGATCCTCGAAAAAAAGATTTAGCGTCAGATATTACCGAAGAAGTGGTGGCATCAAGTAAGTATCCGTTTATTTTACAACCGGGAGATTTTGCCTTGGCGACTACGATGGAGTGGTTTAGTTTGCCAAATAACTTGTTGGCTCGATTAGAGGGTCGGTCGAGTCTGGGTAGATTAGGAATTGTGGTTCACTCTACGGCCAGCATTTTTGAACCAGGTTGGCGTGGAGTGGTGGTGATGGAGCTTGGTAATTTAGGCAGAATGCCGGTAGCCCTTTATCCCGGGATGAGAGTCTGCGCTTTAACTTTTGAACAATTAACCAGTGAAGTTGATATGCCTTATCATAAAAAAAAGAGTGCTAAATATATAGACCAAAAAGAGCCGGAAGAGAGTAAAATTGGATTGGATGAATGAAAAACAATCATACAAAAAAAGAGATTGCCATTTCAGTTTTAAAAGCTATTTTTTCGGCAAGTGATGTGAAAAAATTTGAAAAAATAAGGGGGGTAATACTGTGTGGTTTGCCCGGGTGTGGCAAAAGCACGATTGCGGAGTTGCTTCATGATGCTTATGGTTTTGAAATTTTATCAACCGATCAAGTGAGAACAGAAGATTTATTTAAAGGTCAAAATCATCGAATGGCAAGTGAGCACATGAAAGTAATGTTAACTCGTTATGCTGTTTATGCCAAGTTGGGAGTGATGGTAAATAAGAAATTAAATGATAAAAAGAAAGTGGTGGTAGATGGGACTCATTTAGATGATAAACGTTTTAGTAATATAGGTGGAATGTTAGCTAAGATACCGAGCAACAAGATGGCAATTATTGTGGTTCGGACACCAGAATGGATTATTAAAAAAAGATTCATGGATTGGGATAAAGAGAAATATGATGAATGGTGGAGTGTGTATAAATTTTGGATAGATTATATAAAGGCAGGGAAAGCTCAATTTCCAACGAAGAAGGAATTATCTAATCTACAAATTATTAAGCCTAAGTGTTATGCAATTAGAACCTTTGATTGGGTGACGGATATTAAAGCAATTGGCTGGGATTTGGATGGAACCCTTTATCATCCTAATTTAATTCCCAAGAAGATGTTTACAAGAAGACAGATAAAGGCGGTAATGGAAAAGAATTGTTGGAGTAAATCAAAGGCAATAAAAGAATATGATCGGGCTTATGAGAAAATTGGTAGTCATACCAAAACTTTATTATCTTTGGGGGTTGACGGAGTTAGTTTATTTTTAAGAATTTGGGATGAGTTGCCATTGGATAAATATTTAAAAAAAGATAAAAAACTACAGAAAATGTTTAGAGCCTTGGGCAAGGTTAGACACTTTATTTTGTCGAATGGAGGAACTGAAAAACAGATAAAAAGAAAGTTGAAGTTATTGGGCCTGAATTTGAATAAATTTGAAATAATTAGTTCTGGTTATGATTTAGGATTGGTTAAACCTGATAAAAAAGTGTTTAAAGTCATGGCCGAGAAGATGAAGCTAGAGCCTGAAGAAATTTTGTATGTGGGCGATAGAGAAAAAGCAGATGTGATAGGTGCTAATAAAATTGGCATGAAAACTTGTTTGGTTTATGGAAAATCAAAAGAGGCCGATGTTTGTCTTAAAAATGTTTATGAAGTAGCGGGCTTGTTTGGTAAAGAAGTATGAGGTTTAGTGGTAAGGGGGTGTTTAAGCGGTTGGTGGAGTTGAGCGATTTTCGGGTTGAAGCCTAATTTGTCTTAATTGGGCCAGGGCTTCTGCACTAGCATCTTTTAATTGTTGTTTTCTATGTTTGCTAAGCATGCTGTAACCTTCCATTGTGCCACGCAAATCTCGTTGTTTTGTTTTAGTGGGTTCTTGTGTGATTAACCTATTTTCTTTCATAGGTTGGATTTTAGCATAATTGTGCTTGTTAAATATGTCCAATTGTTATACAAATTAGAGAGATGAAAATATATTTAGGTGGAGCAGTTACTTTAGGGAAAAAATCACAACCTCGATTAAAGAGAATCGAGAAAGAGTTAGTTAAGCTAGGGCATAAGGTGGTTGGCGGAGCTTTAAAAAAAGAGGTTAAGTCAGAGAGTAGGGAGTCAGCCAGAAAACTATATGAAAGAGAGTTAAAGTTAATTGCCAAGTGTGATCTGATGATAGCTGAGGTAAGTCAGCCATCTTGGGGAACAGCTTTTTTGATTGAAGATGCGCTTGAGCATAGCAAACTAGTGCTGTCTTTGTTTTACAAAAACAACGGACATGATTTACCCTTAATGATTAAGGGGCACTCGGAGCTTTATAGTGAGCATTATGACGAGGATAATTTACATGCAATTTTAATAAAGAATCTTACTCATTTCAAACAGATGAAGCGAAGGCGGGGTAAGTTGGTGGTGATAGATGGGGCTGATGGGTCGGGGAAGGCAACTCAGACTAAAAAGTTATTAAAGTATTTAAAAAAACAAAAGATTAAAAATAGGTATATTACTTTTCCAAGGTATTACACTTCGTTTCATGGCAAGCATGTGGGTAGATTTTTGACCGGAGAATTTGGAGGCAATAATGAGGTTAGTCCGTACATGTCCAGTTTAGCTTTTGCTTTGGATCGATTAACTGCCAGAGATGAAATTGTGGAGTGGTTGGAAGAAGGAAATGTAGTAGTGGCTGATCGGTATGTGTCAGCTTCGCTGGCTCATCAAGGCTCTAAGATGCCACCAAGAAAAAGGAAGGCATTTTTAGATTGGCTTTATGACATGGAGTATAAAGTGCATAAGTTGCCCAAGGAAGATATTGTAATTTATTTATATGTACCCGTAGATACCGCCCAAGCTTTGATTGGTAAAAAAGGTAAGCGGGGATATACTAAAGGGAAAGATGAGGCCGAAAAAGATCTGAAGCATCAAGCTAAGTCAATCGAGATGTATAAGGAACTTTGTAAACGATTCAGGCATTGGCAGATGATTAAGTGTGTGGATAGTAAGGGTGATTTATTGAGTATTAATCAGGTTCATGAACTAATTTTAAAAACATTAAAGGATAAAAAGATAATTGGTGGTTGACATATTTTAAGAACAAGTTGTATAGTTAAGTCCCAGAGCCACAAGCTCTGGTTTTTTAGAGGAAAAATGGAAAAAATAGTAAAACGTTATCAAATAATACAAAAAAAATAAAGTTATCCCGCGTCAGCGGGATTTTTTTAAGGAGTTTTTTATGAAAAAAGTAACAATGAGGATTGGCAAAAAGAAAGTGTTAGTAGATTATACTGTGCATTTTGGCAATTTAGCTTTAATGAATGAAAGTTTAAATTGGGGAGCGAGTAATAATTATCGAAAGCTAAATTTAGTTTATGTGGATGTTCCGGAGATGGTGGGAATTACCGGAGCTTGTGAAAATGTAGATACTTTGTTTAAAGTGGTTAATCGTTTTGATATTCCCCTGTTTTTTACTCAAACCGGGCAGTTATCTTTAGAACAGGCCTTACAATCTTTCCATGGAGTATATACGGTGATTCACTCCGGCAGAGATGAAGAGATAGAAGATGAAAGACATTTAAGACAGTTTAGATTAACTGAGGAAGAGTTTGATTGTACTATGGTTGGAATGACGCGTGGAAAATATAATGAGGAGAAAATGTTTGAGGGATTACTTATTCATATTGAAAAAGCAATTAAGGGAATGATCGGGGGAGTGATTAAAGATAATCTGGAGGTAATGAAAAAAGTTTATCAACGAGATGTGAGTAAATTAAAACAAGTTTTAAAAAGCAATTTTTTTAGGATTAGTTATGAAGAGACGATTGAGTTATTAAATATTAATGGATTTAAAAAGTTAAAGTTTGGGGATGATTTAAAAGCCAATCATGAACAAAAGGTGGTAGAGTTGTTAAACAAAAAAGGTGGAGAAATTCCGGTATTTATTACCAAGTATCCAAAAGAAATTAAGTTTTTTAACATGAAGGTTTCAAAGAAGGATCCGAGAGTGGTTTTGTCAGCTGACTTAATTTTGCCTTATAGTGGAGAGTCAGTAGGCTCAGCCGTAAGAGAACATGATTTTAATTTATTGAATCAAAGACTTTTAATCTCTGAAATGTATCGATTACATCTTGAGAGGGGTGGTAAATATAAAGATTTTGATTGGTACTTAAAGATTATGAAACAGAAAAAAACTAGTCCTCATGCCGGCTATGGAATTGGGAATGAAAGAGTGTTGCAGTTTATTTTTGGCGAGTCAGATATTCGCAACGTGTCATTAATGTCTTTATTAAATCGACAGTCAAAAGATTGGGATGTTAAACATTATGGCACAGCGGCTTTAATCAGTGAAGATAAAAAGCAGATTTTATTAACTATTGGCAAGCTTAAAAATAAAAAAATCTTATTGCCGTTTATTAAAAAATTAGCCGGCAAGTCAAACTATACTTTGTATTCAACAGAAAATACTAGTAAGTTTTTGTCTGAAAATAACGTGAAGACTAGAATGGTCTATAAAATATCTCAAATTGGTCAACAGCCGAATATTAGCAACTTAATGGATAGAAGAGTCTTTGACATTGTGATTAATATTCCAAGAGATTCAAAGATAAATGGTAGTTTAACAGATGGCAAGATGATTAGAAGATCGGCGGCTGAGGCGGGAGTATCTTTGATTACTGATATTGAAATGGCTAAAATGGTAATGGATAATTTATGCCGAAACTAAAAACTAATTTTTTAGGAATAGACTTTGAAAATCCTTTGATAATACCGTCGGGGATTTTACAGGAAGTTAATCAACATGAACTAGCTGAGAAATATGGTTTGGGAGGGGTTACAACTAAGTCAATGACGGTTGAGCCCAGGGAAGGCAATCCGATTCCCAGAGTAATTAAATATGAATGCGGGATTTTAAATTCGGTTGGTTTGAGAAATCCGGGCATTAAAAAAGGAGCAAGGCTTTGGGGAGAGTTTATAAAAAAAACCAAAATTCCGGTAATTTGTAGTGTGTTTGCGGTTAAGATTAAAGAATTTGTTCTATTGGCTGAAGAGGTAAAGAAGATCAAACCAGAGATAATCGAACTAAATTTGTCATGTCCAAATGCTGTTGATGAGTTAGGAGAGCCATTGGGAACGGGAGTGGAATCAACTTATAAAGTAGTCAAGGCGGTTAGGAAAGCGGTAGGTAAAGAGGTAAAGTTAATGGCTAAGTTGTCTCCTAATGTGAGTGATATTGGTGAGATAGCCAGAGCGGCTGAAAAGGCCGGGGTAGATGCGATTAGTGCCATTAATACGGTTGGGCCCGGAATGGTGATTAATATTGATACTAGAAAGCCGATGTTGGGAAACATTGTTGGCGGGGTGTCAGGTCCGGGAATCAGGCCAATAGCGGTTCGGTGTGTTTGGGATATATACAAGAAGGTTAAGTTACCGATTTTAGGCATGGGCGGTGTGTCAAACGGGAAAGACGTGATTGAGATGATGATGGCAGGGGCAAGTTTGGTGGGGATTGGTTCAGCTTGGTATGCTCAAGGTTTTGGGGTTTATGAAAAAATCAAAAAGGAGCTATTGGAGTATATGCAAAAGAATAAAATTAAGTCACTAAAAAAATTAGTGGGAGTGGCTCATGGTTAAAGAAATTTTGTCGGATAGTGCTACTTACATTGCTCCTTGTGAGCAAGAAAGTTTGGTTAATTTATTTTATAAAAGAGGTGGCTATAAAGGAAGGCAGTGCAGGGAATGCGAGGAAAGAAATCCAGTTTATAAAGTTTTAAGCTTATCACCAAAAGGTGAAGTTGAAGGTTCATTTGGACCTAATTATTATTGTAAAACTCATGTACCAAATATTCATCAAGTAGTAGCAAGTCAAGGTAATTATTGTGATCAATTATTTGGATCATTAAAAAAATAAATTAATAAAGGATTAAAATATGAGTAAAGTAGTGGATATTTTAAAAAAAGTCGGGGCAGTGATTACTAACGATCATTTTGTTTACACCTCAGGTAAGCATGGTGAAGCTTATATAAATAAAGATGCTCTTTATCCTCATACGGTAGAAACATCTGAGGTTTGTAAGTTAATGGCTGAGATGTATAAAGATGAAGAAATTGATGTGGTGGTTGGTCCAGCCTTGGGCGGGATTATATTATCTCAATGGGTGGCTTATCATTTATCTTTAATAAAAGGAAGGGAAGTATTGGGGGTTTATACCGTTAAAGATGAGGCAGGAAATCAAGTTTTTGATCGAAGAGGTTATGATAGGTTAGTAAAAGGCAAAAAAGTATTAGTGGTGGAGGATTTAACTACTACCGGGGGGTCAGTTAAAAAAACGGTGGATAGTGTGAAAGTTGCCGGTGGAGAAGTAATCGGGGTTTGTGTAATGGTTAATCGGGATCCTGAAAAGGTGACGAGTGAAGTGGTTGGGGCACCATTTAGGGCGGCAGGAGTGATTAGGGCTCAGGCATTTGATGAAAAAGATTGTCCGTTTTGTAAAGAAAATAGGCCGATTAATTTAGAGATTGGTCATGGAAAAGACTATTTGAGAAAGAGGGGTATATGAGATTTATAAAAAAATTAGAAAAAGTGGTAAAAGAAAAAAACTCGTTGGTGTGTGTGGGATTGGATAGTAACTTTGATAAGTTACCGGATCGCTTTAAACAATTAAAGTGCCCTCAGTTTGAGTTTAACAGGTGGATTATTGATCAAACAGTAGATTTTGTTTGTGCTTATAAGCCAAATTTTGCTTTTTATGAAGCTAGGGGCGAGCGGGGTTGGTTGGAGTTGAGAATGACTATGGAGTATTTAAGACATGACCACTCCGGAGTGGTAACGATAGCTGATGCTAAAAGAGGGGATATTGGTAATACCAATCAGGGGTATGTAAAAGCCATTTTTGACGATTTAGGATTTGATGCAGTGACAGTTAATCCGTATTTTGGACGGGAGGCTTTACAGCCGTTTTTAGAAAGAAAAGATAAAGGGATAATTGTGCTTTGTCGAACCTCTAATCCCGGAGCGGGCGAGTTTCAAGATTTAAAAGTTGATGGCAAGCCGGTTTGGCAGATAGTAGCTGAGAAAGTTAGAGATGATTGGAATAAGCACGGCAATTGTATGCTAGTGGTCGGAGCTACATACCCTGAAGAGCTTTACAAGGTACGGAATCTTGTAAAAGAGATGACTTTGTTGGTGCCGGGGATTGGAGCTCAGGGAGGAGATGTAGAGAAGACTATAAAAGCCGGGTTATGTTCTAATAAAATGGGTTTGATAATTAATTCTTCAAGGGGAATAATTTTTGATAAAAATCCTGGCTTGGCAACAATGAAACTAAGAGATAAAATAAATCAATATCGATAATATGATGATTTTTTCAGGTTCTTCAAATATATTGTTGGCCAAGAGCTTAAGTAAGGTTAGCGGTTTTAAGTTGGGGAAGATAGAGCTGTCAAGGTTTGCAAATGACGAGTCCAGGGTGTGGGTGAGAGAAAAATTAGATAATAAACAAGCGATGGTCGTCCAGTCATTATCATCTCCGACTGATCATAATTTGGTGGAGTTTTGTTTGATTTGTGATGCTTTAATCAGAATGGGGGTTAAGGAAATTACGGCGGTGATTCCCTGGTTGGGTTATAGCAAGCAAGATAAAGTGTTTAGAGAGGGTGAGCCTTTAAGTGTAAAAGTAATAGCCAAGATGTTACAGACAGTTCCTTTAGAAAAAATTATTACTTTTGATTTGCATAACTTATCTATTTTGGGATTTTTTGAAGTGCCGGTAATTAATTTGTCAGCTAGGGGATTACTGGAAGATTATTTTTTAAAGACAATTACTAAAGATACAATTGTAGTGGCTCCGGATGCGGGAGCCATTAAGTCGTCGACTGCTTTTGCTCACAAGTTGGGCATAGATGTAGTTTATGTGGATAAAAAAAGAGATTTAAAAACAGGCAAGGTGAAAATTTTTGGGATTAGTGGGCAAGTAAAAAATAAGCAAGCGATTATTATTGATGATATGATAGCTACCGGTGGTACTTTGATAAAAACGGCTGATTTTTTAAAGAAAAAAGGAGCTTGTTCAATTAAAGTGGGAGCGACTCATCATTTGTATGTTGGGGGGGTTCAGGAAAAGCTGGATAAAAGTGTGATTGATGAAGTAGTGGTGACGGATACGGTAGAACCGAGGCTAAAGTCGAGCAAGTTAAAAGTTTTGAGTGTTGCCGAAATGATAGTGAAGGAAATTGGTGGTTAAATATTCCAAGTTCCGATCTTGGAATTTAGTCTATAATTAATGATTTAATTTTTTCGATATTTGCTTCTGAAATAGGTGAGTTGAAGAATTGATAATAATTATCAACCTTTTCAGTAATATATTGGGGATAAAGCCAGTTTAGTGTCTTTGTTGCTTTTAAAAAGATAGAAAGAGAAGAGTGAGTGGTTTGGTGTTTGTGAATATATTTGGAAAGATAAATGAGTTGTTCTGAAGAATCTACAGTGACACATTTAAATTTTCCTTCGAATAGTGAACCGGTATGTTTGTACTTATTTCGAAAATGAATTGAGTAGGCAACGATTAAACGTCTTATTAAGTTAGAGATATTAGTTTTTTCGGTGGCTGTTGGTAGTTGTTTTAGAAGTAGGTGATAATGGTTGGGCATTTGACAATAAGCCACTAAATGGACTGTAGGCTCTTTTTCCAAGTTCCGATCTTGGAATTTATTGACCTTTTTTTGGTAGGCAAAATGTCTGGTTCTTGGGAACTTTAGATAATAGGCGAGAATTTCAGTAAAAATATGATAGTCTTCTTTATCTTTATAAATCTTGTGCCTATAAGAGCCACGATTAAAAACATGATAGAAATGTTGAGGCTTAAAGTTTCGGGTGTAATATTTGCTGGGCATTGATTATTAATATATCATATTATAAATATAAATATTCCAAGATCGGAACTTGGAATATTGACAGTTTGCATTATTTTGTTATAGAATAATGTAAATATAAATTACATTATTTATGCAACAAATAGTTTCTATTACCAGTCAGGGCCAAGTAACTATTCCGGTGTCAGTGAGGAGGGCTTTTGGGATCAAGGGATCGGCAAAAGCATCTTTAAGAAAAAGAGGAGAAGAAATAGTGATAAAACCTGAAAAAGATTTTTGGAGTTTATCTGGGGGAATGAAATCAAAAATTAAACTAACAGATAAGCAGTTAAGAGATGCCAGAAAAGCTTTTGAAACTGATTGGGCTGAAGAATGAGAGAGGAATTATTAGATACTAATATTATAACTAGATTTTTTATTGGAGATGTAAAAGCTCAACATAACAAGGCTGAGGAAATATTTAGAGAAGCAAAGTTGGGAAGAAGAAATTTAAGATTAGAATCTTTAGTGGTAGCTGAAGTTTGTTTTGTTCTTGAATCTTTTTACAAGAGAGAGAGACAAGAGATTGCCCAGTTTTTAAGTGTTTTTTCTAGTCAAGGGTGGTTAAGGGTAAGAGATAAAAATATTATTCAAGCTAGTTGGCAATGGTATCTAAAAGGTTTTCATTTTGTGGATAGTTACTTGATTGCTTGGAGCAAGGTCAATAAAGGGAAAATATTAACTTTTGATAAGAAATTGAGTAAAATGGCTTGAAAATTTACCGTCAAGCGTGTATAGTAACTGAGATTACGCGCACCTACTAACCTTCCTGATTAAAAAGTAGGTGGAGGAAAAAGGAGGGTACAGATATGGCAAAAATAAAAAAGAAAATAGAAAAAGTAAAGAAAGAAAAGAAGTTAGTATCCGGCTACGAGGTATCTTTAAAAGATTTGCTTGAAGCCGGTTGTCATTTTGGGCATCAAGCCAGGCGTTGGAATCCAAAGATGGATGAGTATATTTTTGTTAAGCGCGAAGGGGTGCATATTTTTGATTTGGAGATTACCGCCAGAAAACTGGAAGAAGCGATGAATTTTGTTCGGGATTTGGTAAAAGACGGCAAAGAGATTATTTTTATTGGTACCAAGCGCCAAGCCAGTTCGATTATAAAAGAAGAAGCCGAGAAGTGTGGAGCTCCTTATGTGGCCAATAGGTGGCTTGGTGGAACGATTACCAATTGGGATCAAATTAAAAGTAGAATTGATTTGTTAAAAGATTTAAGTGAAAAAAAGGAAAAAGGAGAGTTTAAAAAGTACACTAAAAAAGAAAATGTTTTGATTGATAGAGATATTGCCAGATTAAGTAGATTTTTGGGTGGTTTAAAGAATCTTAGTAAAATTCCTGAAGCGGTTTTTGTGATTGACGTAAAAAAGGAGCATGCTGTTATTAAAGAAGGCAAGATAAAAAACGTTAAGGTCGTCGGAGTGGTGGATACAAATTCAGACCCAGATAATATTGATTTTATAATTCCTGTTAATGATGATGCGGTTAGCTCGATTACTTTGATAGTTTCTAAAATAGCTAAAGCTTATAGCGATGGTAAGAATTTAAGAAAATAGGAGTATGTCAAAAATCAGTTTACAAGAAGTTAAAAAATTAAGAAAAGAAACCGGGTTGGGAATTATGGAGGTTAAAAAGGCTTTAACTCAAGCTAAAGGTGATGTTAGAAAAGCTAAAGAGTTACTGAAAAAAAGCGGTCTAGAGAAATTAGCCAAGAGGGGTAATAAAGAAACCGGCGAGGGTAAAGTTTATGCTTATGTTCATGCCGGCGGGGCTGTGGGGGCTTTGGTTAAAGTTTTGTGCGAGACTGATTTTGTAGCTAATAGTGATGGTTTTGTTAATTTATGCAAAGAATTGGCTATGCAAGTAGCTAGTATGAAGCCAAAAAATGTAAAAGAATTGCTGGCTCAAAAATATATTCGAAATCCAAAAAAATCAATTAAAGATTTAGTGGAAGAAGCAGGGATTACTTTTAAGGAAAAAATAGTGATTGGTGATATTGCCCGATTAGAGTTTTAGTGTTAGACTTTTATTATGGATGAGGTTTTGTTTACAAGGGCGAATATAAAAATGGATGGGGTAGTGGATTTAGTTTTTAAGGATTTAGCTAATGTTCAGACCGGAAGAGCCAAGCCGGCTATGGTAGAGGACGTAAAAGTTGAGGCCTACGAGGGTTCTTTTATGAGCCTTAAAGAGTTGGCCTCAATTTCTGCCAGTGATTCGCAGAGTATTGTTATTAAACCTTGGGATCCGTCAGTGATTAAAAAAATTGAAGAGGCGATTTTTAAGAGTGAACTTAATTTAAGTCCTGTTGTTGACGGTGAGGTGATTAGAATTAATATTCCGTCACTTAATGAAGAGAGAAGAATAGAGTTGACTAAGATTATTAAGCAAAAGATAGAAGCCGGCAAAGCAATGCTTAGGCAAGTAAGAATTGAGGTTAAAAAAGATATTGATAATCAAAAAGATCAAGCCGGTGTGTCTGAAGATGATGTTCACGATATGCAAGAGCGATTACAAAAATTAATAGATGATTACAACAAGAAACTGGATGAAATGGAAAGTGTTAAAGAAAAAGAGCTAATGACGCTGTAGGTATCCTACAGTAAGGTTACGAACCTTCATGTAGAAAATCATTGTTTAGTCATTGACTATTTAATGAATTTGGACTAAATTAAAAGTATATGACTAAATTACAGATAACTTTGACTAATCAGGAGGCTTTATTGCTTGGTTATGGGGCTTCAAATTTAGGGTATTCTTTGACTAGATTTGTTAAGTTTGTTCTTGGACAGAAAGCAGTTGAATGCGATCATGAAGTTCCTACTTTTAAAATGAGTAAAAAGACAGAAAAAAATGTTGAAGAGGCCATGAATGATTATAAGGCAGGCAGGACTGTGAGTGTCGATATTGATAAATTAGGCGAGTATTTTGAAAATGATAAAAAAAATTGAACTAAATGGTCGTTGTGAAAGAAAGCTAGCAAAAATTTATAAAAAAGATAAAAGATTATTTGGGAAAATTGAAGAGACTTTTAAGTTGTTTAAAGAAAACCCGGAATATTCCAGCTTGAAACTTCATAAGATTGGTGGAAAAAAATATCAGATTTGGAGCATATTTGTAAAAAAAGATTTTAGAATTTTATTTGAGTATGTGAAGAATGGAATATTGGTGACTGACATTGGTAGCCATGATGAGGTATATTAGATAATAGTTTATGACATCAATAATTTCCTTTATTATTATTCTTTCAATTTTAGTCCTGGTTCATGAGTTGGGTCATTTCTTTGTGGCCAAAAAATTCGGGATAAAAATAGAAGAGTTTGGGTTTGGATACCCGCCAAGAATTTGGGGGAAGAAAATCGGGGAGACTATATATAGTCTTAATTGGTTGCCGTTTGGCGGGTTTGTGAGGATGCTGGGGGAAGACTCCAGCGGACAAGTGAATAATAAGAAAGATTTAAAAAGAGCTTTTTTTAATCAAACTAAAAAAGTTAGGATAGCGGTTTTGATGGCTGGGGTGGTGATGAATTTTTTATTGGGAGTAGTTTTATTTGGAGTGATTTACACTAAAATTGGGATTCCGGAACAAGTAGATTATTTAGTGGTGACTAATGTGGTAGAAGGGTCACCGGCTTATAAGGCCGGATTAAAAATTAACGATAAGATTGTTAATGTGGGTAGCATGAGTGAGTTTATAAATAGTGTTAGTGCTCATGGCGGGGAAGATTATGAGTTAGAACTTTTAGACGGAAGAAAGTTAGTGGTGGTGCCAAGAATTAAAGAAGAAACACCGGAAGGTCAAGGGTCTTTAGGGGTGGCGATTACCAATGTGGATATGGTGATGTATCCGTATTGGCAGAGGCCGTTTAGGGGAATGCTAACCGGGCTAAAAGAAGCAATAGCGTGGGGTAAAGATATTTTTGAGTCACTTTCTTTGATGATAGTTAAATTGTTTAAAGGAGATGTGCCTCAAGATGTGGCCGGAGTGGTGGGGATTTACCAAATTAGTAAAAATGTATCGAGTCAAGGTTTAATAGCTGTTTTACAGTTTATGGCCATATTATCGATTAATTTGTCGATATTAAATTTACTGCCGATTCCGGCTTTGGATGGGGGACGGTTATTGTTTATTGCCATTGAAGCGGTGATGAAAAAAAGAATAAAGCCTCAAGTAGAGCAAGTAATTCACTTAGTTGGCATGGCTTTGTTATTAGCTTTAATGGTGCTGGTTACGATTGGTGATGTGAAGAGGTTGATTGGGTAAAATTTGACATTTGTATTAAAAAGTGGTAGTATTACTACCAGTAATATGAATAAATTGGCTGAATTGCAAAAAACCAGAAGAAGAGTATTTACTGCTCAGGATTTAGGTGTTTTATGGAACTATAAAGATTCAAGAAAGTTGTATGAATTAATAAAGTATTATGTTAATAATAAACAGATATATAGATTGTCAAAAGGATTGTATAGTTTAGATGAGTATGATAAAGACAGCTTGAGCTTAGATAGTAATTTGTTGTTTGAGGTAGCCAATAAATTGGTAAGAAATTCATATATTTCTTTATTTACTGCTTTGAAATTTTATGGAGTGGTATTTCAGTATTATGGCGAGATATATTCTGTATCAAACAAGCCGGCGGTAAAATCGATAAAAGGGATACGATTTGTTTATAAAAAAATTAAGGATGATGTTTTGTTTAATGATATTGGGATTATTAAAAAGGGTTTAGCGAGAATCGCAGGGGTAGAAAGATCTATTTGTGATAGTTTATATTTTTTCCCTAAATTAGGTTTGGAGCATGTTGAGAGAGTGAAAAAAGATAAAATAATGAAAGTGGTGGAGATTTACAATAATCAAGAGTTAAAAAAAAGAGTTAAAAAGTTAATGGAAGGAAAATAATGTTAAATCTTGGTAAACATAAGCAAGTTTTAAGTAAGATTTTAATTAATTTAGTTGAAGAAAAAAGTGTTGTTTCAAGCTTAGGGTTTAAAGGAGGAACCGCTTTGTTCTTATTTTATGGTTTAGATAGATTTTCAACTGACCTGGATTTTGATTTGATTCAAGGTAAGCGTGGTAGCGGTAGTTTAGACATAGAATTAATTAATAAAGCAATAGAAAAGAATTTGAAAGTTATTGATAAGAGGGAAAAAAGAAATACATTGTTTTGGGTGGGAAGTTATCAAAAAGGTATGCAAAAAGTAAAAGTAGAGATTAATTTAAGAAAATTTCCAAATAAATATGAAGTTAAAAATTTTCGCGGTTACTCAGTTTTGGTAATGAAACCCGAGTTTATGCTTGCTCATAAATTATGTGCGGTTTTAGATAGGAAGAATTTACAAAATCGTGATTTGTATGATGTATGGTTTATGTTTGAAAAAGATTTTTTGATTAATAAAGAAATAATAAAATTAAGAACAGGACAAACAGTTAAAGAATATTTTAAAAGTTTATTAAAGTTAGTTAATAGTTTAGCTAGGGATTATGATATTTTGAATGGGTTGGGAGAAGTGCTGAGTGAGCCAAAAAAGGATTGGGTTAAGTCTAAGCTGTTGAGTGAATTAAGAGCTCAACTGTCAAGTAGGTTATAGATTCTTTGATAATATTCCGATCCGGAGCGGAATAAGATTTTTAGGTTGAAGAAGACCCGTTTGTTTATGAGATTAATAAAACGGGTGTAGCGAATTTAATTAGGAAACAGATTACCACTCCGGAGTGGTAATAATATTACCGTTCCGGAACGGTAATGTGAGGGATGTAGGGTTTCGTGCTATAATTTACTCATGATTCCTACTTTAATAAAAACACATCAAAAATCTCTTGAAGAGATTGCTAAAGCCAATGATATTTCCTATTTGGCTTTATTTGGCTCTCATGCTCGCGGTGAACAAGTAAAAGATAGTGATGTGGATTTTTTGGTTGATTTTGAAAAACCAATTGATTTTTTTGAGCTTTATGATATTGAACAAAATTTTTCAAACCTTTTAGGTAGAAAAATCGATCTTGTTACTATTAAAGGTCTTAGTAAACATATCAAGCCTTATATTCAAAATGACCTCAAGGTTATTTATGAAACAACCTAATCCATATTTAAGTCATATCATCGAATCTTTTGATAAAATCGATATACTTCTTCATGGTTTTACTAAAGAAAAATTTGTTAAAGATGAGCGTACTCAATTAGCAATTATTAAACTTTTAGAAATAATTGGCGAGGCCTGCGTTCATCTTAAAATTGATTTTTATAAAAGCCATCCAGAAATTCCTTGGGCTAAAATTATTTCTATGCGTAATCGATTAACTCATGAATATTGGGAAATTGATCTAGACATTGTGTGGAAAACTGTCAAAGAACGGGTTCCTGAATTAAGAAAACAACTAGAATCGCTAGTTAAGTTAAATTAGAAATAATATTACCACTCCGGAGTGGTAATATAGTGTATATAGGATTTCGTGCTATAATTGGTTACATGAATATCAAAAAACTTCAAAATTATTGGTTTGATGGTTATAAAGATGCTTTATTGACAGCGGAAAAACTTTACGAGGCTAAAAGATATCATCATTGTTTGTTTTTTGGCCATTTAGCTTTGGAGAAATTACTTAAAGCGGTAGTAGTTAATAAAATAAAGACTCATGCTACGCCCACTCATGATTTAGTCAAATTAGTAAAAGCTACCAATATTGAAATTTCAGCGGAGATTTTAGATGATTTAGCTGAAATAAATAAATTTAATATTAATGCTAGATATGATAGTTATAAATTAGCTTTTTATAAAACCGCTACAAAAGAATATACGATTATTTGGAGATTAAAAATTAAAAAAATTTCTATATGGCTCAAGTCAAAATTAAACCAGAAATAAGAAAAATAGTTCTTAATTATAAAAAAGCTTTGGAATTGGCGGGTTTGAAACAAAGTCAAGTGATTTTGTTTGGTTCTTATGCAAAAGGCACTGATAAGCCATTTAGTGATATTGATATTTGTGTGGTTTCGTCTCAATTTGGGCAAGATGAAATGGGTGAATCGGTAAAATTGAAAACAATTTCAGTGCCGGTGGACATTAGGATTGAGCCTCATCCATATTCGGTGAAAGATTTTAAGGTTGAAGAAGATCCGTTTGCTTATGAAATTAATAAAACAGGGGTAGTGATTTAATTAGAAAACACATTACCACTCCGGAGTGGTAATATAGGGGATGTATATAGATTACACATGTTGTTTTTATATAAATATGGTTTTGAAGATAGTGGATTATTGTAGTATAATTTATTGTATATTATGAAAAGATCTAGTAATCATCATCATATTTTAAGTTACCGAGTCATTATTGAACCTGAAAAAGTAAAACAAAAGACTATATATAATGTTTATTGTCCGACTTTAGGGTTAGTTGATTATGGAAACAGTTTACAGGGGGCGTTAAGGCGAATGAAAAAATTAATGAAATTTCATTTAGAATGTTTGATTGATGAGAGTAAAACAGTACCCGCTCTTGATAAAGATGAGTCTTTTGTTGGAATGACATCGGTGAATATATCTGGTAGGTCAAGTTTTGCTTTTGGTTAATGAATATGGCAAAATTGCCGACTGTTAAAGGCAGGGAACAATGCGGGCAATATTAAGACAGATTGATATTTCGGTTGAAGATTTTGTAAAATTTTTAAGAAAGAGGAAATATTACCACTCCGGAGTGGTAATATAGTGGATGTGTATAGATTACACATGTTGTTTTTATATAAATATGGTACTATAGGATAGTATGGCTGAAAAAACAAAAGGTTTAATATATCATAAGCCCGAACCGATGGGCATTATGGAATTAGCAGATAGATTTGTTGATAAAACCGATCCAAGAACAGGTCAAGATACTTCTTTCTTAGGAATCTTTAGAACTATTTTATCTGATTATACCTGGGCTTTTAGAACCATGGCAGATCAAGGTATTACCAAGATAATATCGAGGAAAGTGGATATTGAAACTTTAGAGCCAAGAGAAGATAGGGGTGGTTATAGAACTTGGGAAGAATGGCGAACAGAAGATTTGAAAGGGTATAGCCTTTCAATGAAAGGTGAAAGGAGAAAAAGATTTGTTCCAATAATTGAAGGCAAACCAAACTGGAGAGCAGTCAGGAATCTAGCCCCGTTTGTTATGGCTGGAGTTTTATTGGCAACAGGTTGTATTTCTGCGGGAGAAACTATTGCAAACCCTAATAACGACGGAAGTGATCCAGATGCAAATGGAAATATGTGTGGAGTTTTGCTTAATCAAATGAGCGAAGCCGGAGGAGGATCATTTGGTGATAGTGTTGATATGATGGTAGTGGACGCTAATCTAATGAATGAAATAACTAAAGACGACGTAATTACTCCCGAGGAAATTCAAGAGATTCAAGGTCAACTGGGTTGTTTTGCAAGTGTTAGGGTAGACAATATTATAATTCCAGATAAACAAAATGGAATAGAGTCAATTATTAAGATAAGGTACGATGGGCATGATCTTTTGGGTTTAGTGTCTGATGAGATAAATGATGGGGTTAACTCTTTTTCAAAAGTAGAAGTTGTTTATGCGGGTGGTATTTCAATGGACCAAGGTAATTTAGCTACAGAATTAAGAAGGGTTCATATTGATGGCAATACCGGAGATGTTATAATTGTTGATGGCAAGGATATAAATTTGCAAGCGGAATGGAATAATGATCAAATTAAGTTAGTGTTTACAGATACTGATGGGAAACAGATTATTTTAGGTCATGATCAGGCGGTTGATATTTTTGGTGCTGAGATAGTTGCCGGTTTAGGGTTAACTGCGTCGCCAACGCCAGAAGTTACGGCAGTGGTTGATAATGGCATACAAGGAAAACCATATCCGGTGAGCACGGAAGGGTTTGGTTTGGCAAGTGGTGGGAATGAAATACAAATAAGAGATGCTATTTATGAATTGAGTGGTGGGGATGCTCAGCATATAGAATTATTAATTAAGTGGCGTTTGTGGAGGCAGTATAATGATGCACATTTTGATAATCCTTTAGAAGCGACGCAGGAAGCAGTTGATAAATTTTTTGATGATAACTATAAATTTGAGAGAGAAATTCTGGCGGGGGAAAGCTGGACGGTAGTAGCTCAAGATAAAAAAACCGGAGAGTTTTGGTCAGCGGCAAATGAAGGGTCTTTTTATCATTCGTTTATTCCGCTTTATGCTGAGACTATAGATGATTTTATTTTGAGTAAAGTTGAAATTCCGAATTGGGCGGATGAGATGAAAATAATTGCGGTTACTGAAGGTAAGTCCCTTGGACACTTTGTAGCCGGTTTTTATAAAGATGGTGAATTTGTTGGCTGGTTTGACATAGAAAATAATATACCTATTCAAGAACAAATTATGGCGGAATTGCCGGCGGGGGTGGTGAATTTGTTAGCAGAATTAGGAACTGCTTTTGAGGGTGAGGATTATGAGATGAGGGGGAGTGAGGTTTATTATACGGCTGAGGGGGCAGATAAATTGATTTTTAATGTGGAGAATAAAGATGGGGTGGAGATGGCGGTTTTTGCGGGAGAGGGTAATGTTGAGTATCCGTTGAGCTGGGTTGGTTTTCAAGAAATGGAGGGTACGACTGTTTTGAACCCGGAAGTTTTAACTGATGCGGGGGCGATATTGCAAAAAGTGGAAATGAGCGTTAATTCAGAAAATAGATTGGTGGTAATAAGACCAAGTGAGGATGTTGATCAATTTTGGAATGAGTTTGAGAGTCAAATGAGTGTTGGTAATCAATGGGAAAAAGAAACCTTAAGAAGACTGCAAGGCGAGAACGGGGTTATGGATGTAGGGGTGATGCAAACAGAGATGAATAAGTGGCTGAGTAATGGCTGGGTTGAAGCCATGGTGGTAGATGGGGAATTAATGGAAGTGCCAACTCCGAGATTAGGAATGCCTGAAAATCAAGATGATTTATTGGAAATAGATACAAGAATTTTGGCTGTTTTTATGGAAAAGCTGTTGGTGTTTGAAAAAACAGAAATGTTGACTAATCCAATTAAATTTAACGATGAGTTAATTAGTAATATTCGTACAGCTGATGATATAGTTAATTCTCAATTTAGAACAAGAGATTTTGTGACTAATAATTCTAGTTTAATCGGGGGAGTCTTTAAAGTTTCCGATGGTCGATTTTCAGATGACATATTGGTATTTGGACTGTCAAGTAAACTTCAAAGTGCTACTCCGGAATTTACTTGGACAACTTTACATTTTGGGATAGATATGGAAGCAATGGCTGAATACTTATCAAAGAATAATCTTCCCTTAAGCAGGTATGGATGGGTTGCTCTTCAAAGACTGGAAAGTGGAGATTTTCGGAGAGTATTTGTTAGAACTATTTTTGATAATAAAGAAGGCATTGATAACAATGGTTCTGAAGAATTGATGTGGTTATTGAGTAAATTGAATACATCAAAAGAGGGGGATGATGATTGGAGTCAAGTATTTGAAACTATGAGAGGTGATAAGGTGCCTGTGACGAAGGAATTTATAGATTTTTTAGAAAGAAATATTATTCCGGCTGTTTTTACCACTGTTTATGAAAACAATGAATAGATAACTTGACTGCATAGACTGGATTTGTGATAAACTGAGTTATGGGTAAGTTTAAGCGTTGGATGTTTATTAGTTGGGGGGTTGTTGTAGTGGTAGGGTTTATGGCCTTAACTTGGACTTGGTATAGATATAAATATTTAAATAACGGTGATAAAAAGGCAACAAAAGAAGTTCAAACTCAAACAGAGATACGAGTTGAGCAGAGAAAAAAAATTGGTGATGTTGAGGCTGAGGTTTTAAGATGGAATGATCCTTGGAGCCAATTGGATTATAGAGTTTTAGAAACAGGGGAGGAAAAGAGCCTTGAGGTTGATATTTTCAAAATAGCGGTGATTGTTAGTTTGGCAAATGGAAAAGAGACGCCTGTGGTGAGGCGGTCGTTGTTTGATAAGGCTTTTTGTGTGGGGGACAAGATATTGATTCAAGTTGATAATAATAAGATAATTAGAATTAGAAATGTGGGGCCAAGAAAATGCGGTTTATAAAAGTAGTATTTTTTATATTAGTTTTGGGGGCTGGATTATTGTGGGCAAAAGAAGCTAGGGCTGATTATTGCGGTAAAACTTGTGTATGTGGTAATTATGATTGCGATTGTTTTGGTGCTACTGAGGCTTCTTGTAAAGCTGTATGTCAGGATCCCAGTGAAAGTGTAACAGAAGATAATTGTGAATGGGTACTTTCATGTGGAAATCTTAATCAGCCTTGTTGTTTTAACGATTCGTGTAATGGCGCTTTAGTTTGTTATAGTGGGATTTGTAAGAATGCATGTACGGATAAGTGTACTAACAGTGAGCCACTTCAATGTAGGAATGGTGATATTCAGTCTAATAATTGTGATAAAAGTGGGGACTGTAATGAGTGGGATGGATGGGTGACGAATACAGATTGCGGAGAGGGTTTTTGTACATATGATGCTAGCGGTAATCCAATATGTCAAATTCCTTATTGTGAGAATGGAGACTGTAATGATGCAGCGTGTCGTGATTCTGATGGCGGGTGTGATATTAGTGAAATGTGTGTGGAATGTTATACAAACTCAACTAAAAGTAACTGGATGTATGATACGTGTGAGTTTATGTATGATTGTGAGGATTATGAGGGCGAGTGTCATCCTATAGAAACGTGGTGTGGTGGGGATGCTAGTTGTCCGCCGGCATCGGGGCCGTCTGCTAATACTCAAGCGACTATTGATAATTGCGGGGGGGTTGATTGTGAAGATCCGGCTAGTATTGATTGTGGAGGAAATCCGGGAAACCCGGGGTGTACGGAAAATTGGCAGGAGCAGGGTTGTGAAGCCTGTGGTTGTGCCAGTGATCAGATGTGTTTAAGGGATGAGAATGATTGCGGGGGGGCTGATCAATGTAATTATGATGCAAGTTGTCTTATAAATCCCCCAACATGTTCGATGACGGCTGGGGATTTAAAACCGATGATAAATCAAAGTTATAATTATACCGCTACAGGAAATGCAGGTGGTGGGAATTTGACTTTTCTTAAGTTGTTTGAGACGGTGGCGATTGATCCGCCGGTACCTAATGAGTTGACTGGTTCGCCTTGTACAATTGGTTCTTGTACCGCTTCTAAGAGTTGGAATAGTTTAGGTTATAAGTATGTGATGTGCAATGCTTTTAATGATACTATTCCACAAGACGAAACTAATAGTAGATGTACCGGAAATCCATATAAGACTGTTTTTGATACTTGGTCAGATTGTGATGTAGCTGATAGCGATCAGATGACAGTGGCGGTGGTGGATGATAAAACTTGTACGGTGACTTTGGATAATGATAGTATTGAAGCTGGAGAAAGTGTAACGATTACTTATTCCGGAGATGTGAATGGGCCGGAAAGCGATACGGTGAGAGTGTGGGTGGAAAAGCAAGATGGGAGTCAGGTTACTCTTACTCTTCAGCCGTCTCCAACAACCGAGTGGCATAATTTAGATTTAGATTTGTATTTTTATGTTTCAGATAATAGTTGTACTATTGCCACAGGTGATATTACTACGGGTTATGATGATAGTTGTGCTAATGATAGGGATCAAGTGATTACTTTTCCGGAAGTGGGAGAATATTATATTCATTGTGATTTGGAAGCTGATCCGAGAAGATGCAGTGGTAATCCGTTTTGTACTCATGAACTTGGAATTGATCCGGCTGTTCCTAATCCTCCAGGCACTCATAATTGCGTAGATTGGGTGAGTTGTAGTGAGAGTGATAATGTATCTTTGAGTGTAACAGTGCCGGTGGGTGATATATCCGGGACGATTTATGATGCTGACAGTGGGTTAGGGGTAAAAGGGGTAAAACCCGGAGATGGTTCTTTTGTTAAAGTTATAACAACAACCAATCAGGATCCAGGTTATACAGGTAATGTTGATATTGATGGTGGTTATACTGTGATTGATGTACCGGAAGGGGAAAGCTATGCAGCGGGCTTGACAATTATGGACTCAAGCTATGTATGTACTAGTATTAATCCAATTCCGTTGCTTCCGTGTATTTATAGCGGGACAACTTTGTTTACTCCTCCTATGGACGCTCTAGACTTTTATGTGACTCAGATTAGAGATGCCTGGTGGCAGGCGGAGGATGCTTGCTTGCATGCTAATGGTGATGTTAGTTCCAGTGTTCCCGATACGGCAGACGATCCATTTTTGATTACCGGCATATCAGGTTTGGTATCCTATAGTGATAATTTATTAAATCCTTCTGCGGGAATGATTAATAAAACTCTTGATGAGTGGCGGGTAAAAACAAGCCATGATATTACTAAAACAGATTATGCTTATTTTGAAAAACTTTTATCTGAGGATCCGGTTGATTTTGAGACTTGGGATGGAAATATTCCAGATAAAAATGGAGTGTTTTATAGTGATGCTCCTAAGGATACTGTGGATAGCTGGGATATTCCAAGTGGCCAATCAAGCGTGATTTTAGTTGATGGTGATGTAGTGATAACTGATAATATTGAGGTAGAAAGCGGAGAATTTTTAGCAATTATTTCTTCCGGTAATATTACTATTGCCGATGATGTAACCGTGGTTCAAGGGGTTTATATTGCCGATGGAGTGTTTAGGAGTTGTGAGATAGATGGTGATGGGTCTGACTCTAAACTTAATGCACAAGGTACTTTTGTTGGTTGGGGAGGAGTGACTTTGTGTAGGGATTTTGAAGATACTCGAAATAATACCAATCCGATTGAGATGTTTAAATATCGACCGGATTTTTTGCTATCTATTTATAAATATCTGA
>JBDRQW010000111.1:0-2721 GCA_043826085.1 Candidatus Beckwithbacteria bacterium
TCTCAAACTTCTCTTTAAACTTCAACTTCACCAAAGACTCTAAAAGATCCGTCCCTGCATATCCGGCCAATAACGCCACACTAAAATCTCTCTCCATAAAAGTGGCCACAACCCCACCAATAATTATTGACCACATACTAAATACCTCCTTAAACAAATAGTATCATAAAATCAAGTTTTTGATGGTAGAATACAATTAAATTGTATGGGAACTTCAACAGATTTAACTTTTATTACCAACGAGGGCGAGAAAAACCTTTTACAAAGATTTAAAATTTTAATTAAAGATACGCAGTTTTTTGACGTTCTAGTTGGTTATTTTTTCACTAGTGGATTTTATAAAGTATACAAAACTTTAGACAAAACAAAAAAAATCAGGATTTTAATCGGAATTAAAACCGATCAACAAGTGCTCGATAACATTAATCAATCAGATATCCAAACCGCCCTTGATTTTTCTCACTCAGAAGTTAAAGAAAAGTTTTCAGATAACACTGTTTCCGAACTTAACCAAGCCGAAGATACTCAAAACACAGAAGAGGGAGTTACCAAATTTATAGATTGGCTCAAATCTAATAAACTGGAAATTAAAGCCTACCCCACTTCAAAAATTCACACCAAACTTTATATCATGACTTTTGCTCAAGATGATCGAGATAAAGGTAGGGTTATCACCGGTTCCAGTAATTTTTCTCAATCCGGTCTAATTGACAATCTTGAGTTTAATGTCGAATTAAAAAATCGCTCAGATTACGATTTTGCTTTGAAAAAATTTAACCAGCTTTGGGCTGATGCTGTCGATGTATCTCAAGAATATATTGACACTATCCAACAAAAAACTTGGCTTAATAACACCATTTCACCATATCAACTTTATTTAAAATTTCTTTACGAATACTTCAAAGACCAGTTGAGTCAAAGCGACGAAGTTTTATATTCTCTGACTCCGACTAAATTTAAAAAACTAGCCTATCAAGAACAAGCCGTCTTAAACGCCAAAAAAATTCTATTGGAATACGGTGGCGTTTTCATATCCGATGTAGTTGGTTTGGGTAAAACTTACATTGCCGCCATGTTAGCTAATCAACTAGATGGTCGAAATTTAGTTATTGCTCCACCAATTCTTCTGGATAAAAATAATCCCGGTTCCTGGCCAAATGTTTTTACCGACTTTGGAGTCAAGGGTTATGAGTTTGAATCCGTTGGCAAACTTGATCGATTAATCAAGCAAGGGACTGATAAATTTACCAATATCTATATTGACGAAGCTCATCGGTTTCGCACCGAAGACAACGCCACTTATGAAAAACTTGCTCAAGTCTGTCAAGGTAAAAGAGTTATCCTAGTCACTGCCACTCCCTATAATAATTCACCCAAGGATATCTTAAGTCAAATCAAGCTATTTCAAGCCGGCAAAAAAAGCACCATTCCCAACCTCCCTAACTTAGAACAGTTTTTCACTAGTCTGATTAAAAAACTTAAAGGATTAGATCGTCAACACGACCAAGATGAATACTTAAAAATTGTAAAGGAAAACGCCAAGGAAATTCGAGAAAAAGTTCTCAAATATCTAATGGTTCGTCGTACCAGAAAAGAAATTATTGACTATTTCGGCCAAGACTTAAAAGATCAAGGCTTAAAATTTCCCGAAGTGGCTGACCCACAAGCATTGTTTTACGAACTTAATCAAAACGAAAACAAAGTTTTTGATAAAACCATTGAACTGATTACTCAACAATTCTCTTATGCCCGCTATTCCCCCTTAATTCATTACGCCGGTGAACTATCTAAAAGCGAAATTCAAGGTCAAGTCAACATGGGTCGATTCATGAAAATCTTATTGATCAAACGACTTGAGAGCAGTTTCTATGCTTTTAGAAAAACCCTCAACCGCTTTATTTATTCTTACGAACAGTTTTTAAACGAATATAACAAAGGAAATGTCTATATCAGCAAAAAACATTCAACCAAGGTTTTTGAATTACTAGAGAACGATAACGATGAGGCAATTCAAAAGATGATCGATGAAGATAAAGCAAAGCGTTATTCGGCCAATGACTTTAGACCAGAGTTTAAAAAACTCCTAGAAAATGACTTAAAGATTTTAAATCAAATTTCTCAAGCATGGCAAACAATAGACCGCGATCCCAAATTACTTACCTTTATTAAATCTCTCTCAACCAAAAAAATCTTTGAAAAAAATAAACTGATTATTTTTACTGAGTCAAGAGAAACTGCCGAATACCTACATAAAAACTTATCCAAAAAATTTCCAAAACAAGTTATAGCTTTTCATGGCACTTCAAGCTCCACCATCAGAGAACAAGTGATTGAAAACTTTGATGCTCAAGCTCAATTTCCCAAGAGTAATTTTAGAATCTTAATCAGCACAGAAGTATTATCAGAAGGCGTTAATCTCCACAAAGCCAATGTGGTTATCAATTACGATATCCCCTGGAATCCTACTCGTTTAATGCAAAGAGTTGGCCGAATAAACCGAGTCGATACTCCTCACGACAAAATTTATTCTTATAACTTCTTTCCCACCCAGCAATCAAATGATCAAATTAAGCTCAAAGAAGCTGCCCAAGCCAAAATTGAAGCATTTATCGAGTTATTAGGCAACGACGCCCGTCTCTTAACAGATGGTGAAGAAATAAAATCTGTTGAACTTTTCTCCAAATTAACTTCAAAAAAAACTATTACTGGTGAAGACGAAAC
>JBDRQW010000112.1:0-4029 GCA_043826085.1 Candidatus Beckwithbacteria bacterium
GTTGTTAGGTTACGAACCTGATAAGATTTTTTTGAACTTGACATTATGATAATTGCCAATTATCATTGCATAATCCTTGGTGGGAGGAGAGTTTTGATATTGAGCATGATATTAAGTTATTGGAGCTATCTAAGCTTAAGTATAAATACGAACACCCGCTCTTGAGTGAATTTCCGATTAAAAAAGATGTGGTTTTAACTTTACGTGGCCCAAGAAGAATTGGCAAAACCACTTTAATAAAACAAATTATCAGAAAGCTTATTAAGAATAAAATACAAAGAAGCAATGTTTTTTATTTACCCTGCGATAGAATAATTGATTTTAATGAACTTTTTTTTGTTCTCCAAAGCTATATAGAAGAAAAAAAGGTGGAATCAAGTAAAAGACTGTTTTTGTTTTTGGATGAGATTTCTTTTGTAACCGAATGGCAAAGATCGATAAAATCTTTGGCAGATTCAGGCTTTCTTAAAAATACCACCCTTTTGATAACAGGATCAAATTTTTTAGATCTAAAAACATCTTCAGAAAGGTTGCCCGGTAGAACCGGTAAGTATTTTGAGGCGAATAAATTGTATCTTCCGTTAAATTTTTATCAATTTTATGAATTATTAAACCCGGATTGGGACGGAAATTTTTATTATAAAAATACCCCTAAACTAAAGAAGTATTTTAAGGATTATTTGCTGGTGGGAGGATTTCCCAATGTAATTAATGAGTTTTATTCAAAAAATCGAATATCACCGGAAACTTACGAAACTTATATAAAGTGGATTGATGGAGATATTTATAAATCCGGTAAATCTTTGGATAATGCCTATAAACTATTTAGAGAAATTAATAAATCTTTGACCAGCAAGACAAGCTATACTAATTTTGCTAAAAAGGCCTCTCTTGTTTCTCAAAGAACCGTTCAAGATTATATAGAATTATTTGAAATGATTTTTGTGTCGTATAAGGCGGAGTATTTTTCAATAGAACAAAGAAAGTCCGATTTTAAAAAAAATAAAAAGTTTTACTTTTTAGATCCGTTTATACATAATGCCGTTATTGCCAAAGAAAATGGGTTTTTAGATGATGCTTTTAATTATTCAAAAAATGTTTTATTGGCTGAAAGTAAATTGAATGAAAGAGTTGAAGAGGTAGTAGGAGCTAGTCTTCGTAGATTATTTAGTAAATTTTATTATGGAAGTTATGGGAAAAAGGGCTTAGAGGTTGATTTTGTGGGTTTTAAAAAAGGGGTTTACAAATTATTTGAAGTAAAGTACGGAAATTTTTTTAAATTATCTTCTTATAAAGAAATTTTGGAGAATACAAAAGACTATAAAGGGATGATGATAATGTCAAAGGCTTTGGAAAAACAAGAAGGTGAGATAGAGATTATGCCGGTTTATAAATTTTTATCTCAAGAGATGTTTAGGCAAATGTAGATTGATAAAGTTGTTAGGTTACGAACCTGATAAGATTTTTTTAAAAGGGATTGTGTATAATGGGGGGTATGGCGGATAGAGAGACTAGAACCAGCGGGGGAACAGAAAGAAAGGGTGGTGGTGGAGTGGATAGAGTGCCGGAAAAACAAGATGTTACAAATGTAAAGGATTTATTTAAAGATAAAAAACAAAAAGAATTAGAAGTTAAGTGGAAGAAAAATATTGAGTTTACAAAAGATGCTTTTAAGAGAAAATTAGTGGGAGGGAAAGAAGAGCATAAAAGGAAACTGGATGAGATTGGTAAAACTGTTGATAGGGAAATAGAAAGGATTGAGAAGTTGCCGGCAGATAGGAGAAAAGAAGCCTTGAAAAAATTGAGGGAAGAGCAAGATAAAAAGATTAATAAATTAATTGAAGAAGTAGAGAGAGAGTCGGGAAGAACGGATGATGAACAGGCGAAGGGATTGGCGGGAAGAGAGGCAAGAACTCAGGTTTTGTGGGCTAAAATTGAGAGAAATGATAAATTAATGGGTTTGTTAACAGGAGAACTTAATAAAAGAAAACCGGATCTTAACGTAATTACTAATTATAACAATGAGATGGTGGATAATCAGTTGGAGATTGGAGGCCTGATTGAGGGTTTGGAGTATAAAGGCCCATTACAAATAAGAGAATATTGGGAGCTGGAGATAAATTCAAAAATTCAATTGACTGAGAGAAATACGGAAGCGGTGACAGAATTAAAGGGAATTAAAAATAAGGTGGAGGTGTTAAAAGCTCAATTGTCTGCCAACCCCGAGTCGGTGAGCGTACAACAAGCGGGTAAATTGGCAGGAGATATCAGGTTGGCTAAAGAAGCCGGTTTGATTACTGAGACGGAAGCAGAAGATTTAAAGATTCAAGTGGCGGAGGCGATGACAAAGGCTGAAGCAAAAATAAATTTAGGAAAAGCGGAGGTTCCGGAAGAACATAAAGATAAGGCAATGACCAAGGACCAAGTGGCAGACTTTCGAAGAAGATATAAAGAGGCGCATATTGAAAAAGACAGCGCTATTCAAAAGTATTATCAAATGTCCGGCGGAGATTATGACAAGATGTTTGAGATGATTGCCGATCCAACGGGAACACATCGGGTGGATATGGTGAAAAGATTGGAAAGCATTACGGAAGATATTGATGAATCGGTTGATTTGCTTCATGCGGCAAGTTTTATTGCCAATGGGGAATATAAAAGAGCAAAAAGTACCTTAAAGACTTTTGAGAAGTGGAGGGTGGCAGCTGAATCTCCGATGGATCCTGAAGTTATGTTAGAAGGGGCAAAAAGAGAGATTGTGAAGGTGGCGCTAGAGAGAATTGCCTTAGAGGGTCCGAGAGCAGAAATTGCGGTTACCAATCGAGATGTTAAAGACTGGGTAATGGAACAGATGAATAAAGTGGTGTCAGGGGGAGAAGAAAGTACCAGTTATTCGGCTCGCCAATACTTGATGGATGTGGCGGGAATTTTGGAAAAATCAGATCTGCATTTTGACAAAACAATTGAGCAAATGACTGACCAGATTGAAGGAGGTCAGATCAATTTGAGTCCATATCGAAGAAATATTGAAATAGGGAATGAGGAGGTAGAATTATTAGTGAGGTTAAGAGATGGGAATCACGTTGACAGAGCTAACGATGATTTTAGAGATGAGATAAGTGCGACGATAATAGTTCATGAGATTGGGAATCATTATGAAAGGTCCGGAGGGGCGGAAGATATGGTCAGAATTCAAGGGGCCATCAGTACAGAGCAGATACCTAAAGTGTTAAAGATGGAAAGTGTGGGGAAAGAAATAAAGGGCAAATTGGGGTTTTATGAAGTGGAGATGGTGAAAGATAAAGAGGATAGAGAAACTAACAGAAGAAGAGTTTTGGGAAGGGGAGAGTTTAATGATTCGGCGTTAGGGAAAGAAGAGATTGATCGAATGCATACGGCGGAAGTAAATAAGGGATTTTTGAACTTAGTGGTGTATAAAGACGGTAGAGAGGTGGAAGTAATTGATGCCAGTAATTTTGAAAACTTATTATCAGTTGAAGAGGATGGTGTCAAGATTACGGCCGGCGATGTTTTGGATATTATGAATCAGGAGAGATTTGCCAATCCGGTGTTAAGCAGGCAGACTAATATTAGAGAAAAAGCTGAAAAAGAGGTGGTTCGGGAAGCGATTATGAAGAATATGGGTTTAGTGGATATTGACGGTAATATAAATAGAGAGAGGGTGATTGAGTTATTAAAAGCAAGGCATGGCCATGGCGAGGGGATAACTTTTAAGCTAAAAAACTCTAGAGGAGAAGTAGTAAATTTGGATCACGCTAGAGCCAAGATGACGATGGTAAAGGTGGGAGAAAAGATGATGAATTATACCGGGGGCCAAGAATCGAGAGTAAAACTTAAAAAAGGAAAAAAAGATGAAAAGACAGGGGAAAGTTTGGAGTTTGAGATGGCTTTAGGGGGAATTAGAGAGGATAGAGATAGCTTTGGGGACATGTTTAATGAGTATAAGATGCAGTATAAATTGGCCCAAGGGGTGTGGAATTTTACCGGTTTGGCATCGGCTCATTGGGA
>JBDRQW010000113.1:0-8630 GCA_043826085.1 Candidatus Beckwithbacteria bacterium
GAGAGAGATGAAAGGGTTTGTGGGTTTGACAAGATAGTTGTGTATGGTGTATGATGTATTCATATGAGTACTTTAGTTAGAACCCAAGTTATGTTGCCCGTAGATTTATTGGAGGACTTAAGAAGTTTGGCTGAAGATAATGATTGGAGTGTGAGTGAGGCGGTAAGAAGGGGAGCAAGAAGTTTGGTGGCAAAGTTAAAACCAAAAAAGATGAGTGGAGTAGAGTTTTTGCAAAAGTTGGCAGATAATGCTTTTGAGGGAGAGGCTCCAAGAGATTTAAGTAGTAATGATGAGTATTTGTACGGTAAGCTAGCTCCAGATTATAAGGGGAAGAAATAATGATATTTGTTGACTCTGATGCTTTCATTGGATTGAGTTATAGAAAAGACGTTCATTATAAAAAATCAAAAATAATAATGGATTCTTTAGAGGAGCAAGACGAAATATTGATTACTAGTTGGCAAGTGGTTGATGAGGTGGCGACAAAGCTATCGTATTTTACAACCAAAAAATTATCAGTGAATTTTTTAAATTGGCTTTTTGAATCTGATATTAAAATAGTTTATGTAGATGAAAAGTTAAGTCGAAAAATTGTTAAGAAATTTAAAAGCCAAAGATCGAAGAGGGTATCTTTGACGGATTGCACCAATATGGTAATTGCCAAAGAGATGAGGGTAGAGAGATTTTTTTCGTTTGATAAAGTTTATGTGCAAAATGGGTTTAAATTATTGTAGGCATGATAGAGTTTTTGGATAAAGTTCGTTAAGCCTGTTAAAATAGAGTTTATGTCAAAGACAGTTTTGGAGGTGAAAAACCTAACTAAGGAGTTTTCTAGTGGTTTTTCGTTTAAAAGTTTTAAACGAAAGAAACCAGTGGTGGCTATTGATAATATTAGTTTTAAAGTTAAACAGGGTGAGATTGTAGGCTTATTGGGTCCGAATGGAGCTGGAAAAACGACTACAATTCAGATGCTTTTGGGAACGACTAGCAAGACTTCGGGGGTGATTAAGTATTTTGGCCGGGAATTTAATAAATATAGAACGGAATCGCTTCAAGAAGTGAATTATTGCTCGGCTTATACTAAATTACCTCAATCATTAACGGTTTATGAGAACTTGATGGTGTATGCCAAGCTGTATCAGGTGGATAACCCAAAAGAAAGGATCAAGCTTTTATTGGAGTAGTTTGAGATGAGCGATTATGCTAATCGACAGGCGAGGGATTTGAGCGCCGGACAAGCCACTAGAGTGATTTTAGTCAAAGCCTTTATTAACTTTCCCAAGGTATTGCTTTTAGATGAACCGACGGCATCACTAGACCCGGATATTGCTAGCAATGTAAGACGGTTTTTGTTGAAGCAGCAGGAAAAGTATAATGTGTCGATGTTGTTTACTTCTCATAATATGACCGAGGTGGCCCAAGTGTGTGATCGAGTGATTTTTTTGAGAAAAGGCAAGATTTTTGCTGAGGATACGCCAATGGGTTTGACTCAGTCGATTAAACATTGCAGTTTAAGATTAATGCTGGGGGACGGTTTGAAGAGGTTGAAGGTGTTTGCTCAAGGGAGAAATTATAAGATTGAAGTGAATGATCGGGAAGCAAAAATTGAGATTAAAGAAGTAGATGTGGCCGGGTTTTTAAATAAATTGGCCGAACATAATATTTCTTACAGTGAGATTAGCATTGATAAACCGTCTTTGGAAGATTATTTTTTGAGTTTTGCTAAAGAAGATAACAAGGAGGGGAAATGAGTAAGGCTAGAATCTTGGCAGTGATTTGGAGACATTTATATAACTTTAAACATCGAGCTGATCGGTGGGTGGATGCTTTTTATTGGCCGGCGGTAGATATTCTTCTCTGGGGATTAACCAGTGTGTATATTCGAGACCTGGCAACGGATATACCAAATATTGTGACGATTTTATTGACAGGTTTGGTTTATTGGCAAGTGGTGTGGAGAAGTAACTATGAGATTGGGGTGAATTTACTTGAGGAAATTTGGAGTGATAACGTGGTAAATTTATTTGCTTCGCCGTTGACGGTTTTAGAGTGGATGGTGGCAGTGAATTTACTGGGGATACTAAAGATGGTAATGACGATTGGATTTGCATTTAGTATGGTGTTTTTCTTGTATGGTGTGAACGTACTTCAAGTGGGATGGTTGATGATCCCGTTTGTGGTACTGTTATTGATGAATGGTTGGTGGATTGGGTTTTTGGTGGCCGGTTTTATTATTCGTTTTGGGAGTAAGATTCAGACTTTGGCGTGGTCGGGAGTGTATTTGTTGGCCCCTTTTAGTGCTATATATTACCCAGTGTCTAGTTTGCCTGAGTGGGTCCAGAAAGTGGCAGCTTGGGCGCCGTTGAGTTATGTCTTTGAAGGGATGAGATCGGTGTTGTTTACGGGGGTGATGGACCAGGCTAATTTATTTAAGAGTGGATGGTTGACTGGTGTTTATTTGATGGCATCGATGGTGTTTTTTGTGATAATGTTTAAACAGAGTAAAAAAGTCGGCTTGTCTAGTTTGGAGTAAAGATGCCGGAGTTGCCTGAGGTAGAGACGATACGAAGACAGTTAGTTAAAGTTTTGGTGGGGCAAAAGATTAAGAAGATAAAAGTTTTACGAAAGAAGTCACTTCAGGGAGACTCCCTGAAGGTTGGGGGAAGAAGGATTAAGAAAGTGGAGAGGAGGGCGAAGTTGTTATTGATTACCCTAATTGGCAAGCAGTACTTGATGATTCACTTAAAAATGACGGGGCAGTTGGTGTATGTGGTGAATACAGAAGGTTCCGAACTAGCCCTTCGGGATCGTCCCGATGTAAAATCGGGACTGGAAGTTCGGAACCAGGGAGAGTATCGGATTGTAGGGGGGCATCCGAGTAGTGATTGGGGGGGGAAGTTGCCGAGTAAGTATACCAGAATTATTATTGAACTTGAAAAAGGAACATTGTTTTTTAACGATATGCGAGGGTTTGGCTGGATAAAGATAATGGGGGAAGAAGAGAAAGAAATCGAGATAAATAAATTTGGTCCGGATGTGAACTCGAGGCAGTTTAACTTTAATTACTTAAAGCAAGTGTTAAAAAATTCTGGTAGAGCTGTTAAAGTAATTATTTTAGATCAACATAAGATTGGAGGGATTGGAAATATTTATGCTAATGATGGTTTGTATTTAGCTAAGATTAATCCTAAAAAACCAAGTAACAAGGTAAAAGAAGATGAGATTAAGCGACTTTGTAAAGCTTTAAAGGTGGTGATTAAGAAAGGAATTAAATTGGGAGGAGCCAGTGAGAGAAATTTTATACACGTAGATGGAATGGGGGGAAGTTATCAAAAACATTTTTTGATTTATGGAAGAGATGGTAAAAAATGCAGACGATGTAAGGGTATAATAAAAAAAGAGAAAGTAGGGGGCCGAGGAACGTACTATTGCCCTAGGTGCCAAAAGTAGGTATTATTTAGTAAAGTAGCAAGTGAGGTAAATATGTTTATTGGTAGTATTTTTACATTTTTATTAGTTTTTGGAGGAATCCTTTTAGTTAGATGTATTAGGATTATTGATCAGTATGAGAGAGGGGTGGTGTTGACGTTGGGTAAGTATACTTCGACTCGTCAGCCGGGATTGAATTTGATTATTCCCGTTCTTCAACGATTGATAAAAGTTGATGTAAGAATTACGACAGTAGATATTCCTCAACAAGAGGTGATTACTCAAGATAATGTGCCGGCGGGAATAAATGCGGTGGTATATTTTCAGGTTGAAAAAGTTGAAGATGCGGTGCTTAAAATTCAAAATTATTCTTATGCTGTGTCTCAGTATGCTCAGGCCGCTTTGAGGGATGTGATTGGTGGAGTAGAGCTTGATAGTTTGTTGGCAGAACGACAAAAAATTGCCGAGGAGATTAAAAAACTGGTTGATGAAGAAACTAATGCTTGGGGGATTAATGTAAGTTCTATTAAGATTCAAGATATTGAGTTGCCGGCAGATATGAAACGGTCTATGGCTAAGCAGGCTGAGGCTGAGAGAGAAAGACGAGCGGTAATTATAAGAGCAAGTGGTGAGTTAGAGGCATCGAAAAACTTACAAGTAGCGGCGGCTAATTTATCTAAATCCGGGGCAATTTCTTTAAGAACTTTGCAAACAATTGAAGGAACTACAGCTAATCCGGCCAATACAGTGGTGTTTGCTTTGCCGGTTGAGATTATGGAAGGCTTTAAAAAGTTAGTGGGTGGAAATAAGTAATTAAAAGTGGTTACTTAATTTTTTGAAGAAATTCTGTGGCTAGTTGCTTGGTGCTGTTTTGGACTTCATAAAATTCTTTCCAAACCATGACAATATCAGCTCCATTAAAAACAGCAGATTGAACTTCGCGTAAGGTATCCCCGCCACCAATGGCAATAAGAACATTAAAAGCTCCTTTGACTTTGTTAATTTGGTGAATAGGAAAACGCTTATTGCCTTGTTCAGTTTCATCAACACCTCGATGAAGCATAACAATTTGAGGAAGTTTTTTTAGCTGCCTTAAGACCTTGTAAGGTTGATCGACGTTCATCATGTCGACAATGGTGTCGAGTTGGTTTTGTTGACAGGCATTGATTAAAGTATTAATAGTTTCAATTGGAGCTTGACCTAAAACTGTAATGGCATTGGCTCCAGCTTGAGCGGCAATTTCTACTTCGGTGGTGCCACGATCCATGGCTTTGTAGTCAGCGACAATATAGGCATCGGATTGCTCCCACCAGTTTTTAATTTGAGTAATAGCTTTGGCCCCATATTTTTTTAGTAAAGGCGTACCAGCTTCGATTAAAATTCGATCATTGGCAGGAAGTTGGCTAATTATTCTCTGGGCATCTTCAAGAGTGTTGTTGAGGGCAATTTGGAGATATTTTTTCTTTTTAGAGAGCATAAATATGGTTGGTTAATGATATTATACAAGTTATAGATAGGAAATAATAATGTATTTAAAGAATTTAAATTTAGCCAGTTTTAGAAATTACTTAAAAAAAAGTTTGGAGCTTAATACTAATACTAGTTTGCTTTTGGGAAAGAATGGGTCAGGCAAGACTAATATTTTGGAGGCAATTTATTTATTGGCAGTGGGGAGAAGTTTTAGGGCTACAAAGAGTGATCAAATGATTTTGTATGGAGAAGAGTTAGCTCGGGTGTCCGGGGACTTGGATGAGGATGGGTTGGAAATAGTTTTGACGGTGGGGGAGGTTCAGGGGCAGAGGGCTCAGGGTTCCAAGTACTTGGTAAATGGGGTGGCTAAGAGAAAGATGGATTTTGTGGGAAAGTTAAGGTGTGTTCTTTTTCGACCGGAGGATATTGAGTTGGTGTTGGGGACTCCGTCACAAAGAAGAGAGTATTTGAATTCGGTATTAGAACAAGCAGATAGAGAATATCGGCGGTCTTTATTGGCATATGGCAAGGGTTTAAGACAGAGAAATAAGTTATTGATTAAGATTCGGGAGAGGGAGGCTGAGAGAAGCCAACTACTTTTTTGGGATAAGTTATTGATTAAAAATGGCCAAGTAATATTTGAAAAAAGAAGAGAGTATATTGAGTTTATTAATGAGAGATTAAAGAAACAGGAGAGTAACTTACAGCTTTTTTATGACAAGAATTTGATTAGTGAGAAGCGGTTGGAGCAGTATAAAGATAAAGAAGTTTGGGCGGGGAACACTTTGGTGGGCCCACACCGAGATGAGTTTATGTTTATTTTACAAAGAGAAGGAAAATTGGAGAAAAACTTGGCAATTTATGGATCAAGGGGGGAGCAGAGAATGGCGGTGTTTCAAGTAAAGCTAAATGAGTTGGAGTTTATGGCCCGGTATTCACCGGGTAAACCAGTAAAAAAACTAGAGAGTAGAGGGTATTCACCCTCTACAGCTATTAATGATGAAGATAGGCCGGTATTGCTTTTGGATGATGTGTTTTCGGAACTGGATCGCGAACATAGAGTAGAGGTGTTTAAGTTATTGGATAAACAACAGACGATTATTACGACGGCTGATGAGAGTTTGATGCCTAAAAAATATTTGAAAAAAGTAGAGGTAGTGAGGTTATGATTAAGTCATTGCCCGGTGTTTCTGATTATTATAAAAGTTTGAGTTCATCTCCTTTACGGGGGGCTAGGCAGTTGGCGTCTTTTAGAAAAGATGGAGTGAAAATTATTGATACTTCGATTGGAAGTGTGAATTTGCCAACTTATCCGGCTATTTTGGAAAGAGCAGAGAAAATGAGCAATGATTTTATAACCAAGTCATTGCCATATACGGCGACTGAGGGAACCAATGAGGCTAAATTGGCGTTTATAAATATAGCGGGAGCAATGAGGGTGGATTTTAAGGGATTGAAGATACATGTAACTGCGGGGGGTTCTTTGGCTATGCAGTATGTGATGTTGGGAGTGTGTGGGCCAAAAAAACCTTTGATGGGGTTTTCTCCTTTGTATCCTAACTATTTGAGTTATGGTGAGAGGTTTTCTATTCCGGTGGTTTTGATACAAAGACAGTTAACTGAAAATGGAGTTTTTAGTATTCCAGAAGAAGGTGAGATTGAGGCAATGATTGAGAAAGAAAAACCTTCGGCTTTGTTGGTAATTCCGGCAGATAATCCAACCGGAGCTTATTTTACTCAAGATAGATTGAATTACTTGGCTGAGTTGTGTGTGAAGTATGGAATCTGGATGGTGAGTGATGAAGCGTATTTTGGATTGAATTATGTTGGCGATAAAGTTCCAAGCAGTATTTGGAGAGTAACTAATAAACAAGTGCCAGGGATTGAGGGGAGAAGAATAGGGATTCACTCGGCGTCGAAGAATATGAATGCCTGTGGCTTGAGGATTGGGGCGCTGGTGACTGATAGTGATGAGATGGCTAAAAAGGCAGTTAATTGTGCCAGTGCGGATTTGTGTGCCGGGATTGTGGATCAGTATTTGTTTTCGGCTTTGGCTTATGAAAGCCATGAAGATATTCAAAAATTTCTAGCAGGTTTGAGAAAGAATTATGTGGAGACAATGAGAGAGTTTAGGAACAAACTACTTGAATTTAATAAGGATTTAGTGGTGAGTCAACCTGAGGCGTCGATTTATCAAGTGGTTGATTTTCGTAAGGTTGTGCCTGATAATTTTAAAACTTTGGAGTTTGTCAACTGGGTGGCCGAGCATGGAATGGTGATGATAGATGGTAAGCCGATGATTATGATTGGAGCGCCGATGAGTGGTTTTTATCGGGTAGAAAAGGGAGAAAAAAATCCCGGGGATACTCAAATGAGGGTGGCTTTTGTGTTGAGTAAAGAGGAGATGTTATTGGGAGCGGAGGTTTTGGTTAAACAACTAGAGTTGTTCTTGGGTGCACCCCTTACAGCTATTGGTAATAAGCTTAAGACTTTATATAATACTGCTATTATGAAAAAGTTTGATCAGAAGCTATTAAAAAAACTTTATCGACCGAAGAAGGATTCGCATAAAGGAGAGAATGGGAAGTTGTTGGTAATTGGAGGAAGTGAGTTGTTTCATAGTGCCAGTTTGTGGGCCTTGGAGGTAGCCAGTCGGATAGTAGATATGGTGTTTTATTCATCGGTGCCGGTAAATGAAGAGATTGTTAAGAAACAAAAGGAGAGATTTCATGATGGAATTGTAGTGCCCGAGGGTAAATTGGATGAGTATATTAAAGAGGCGGATTGTGTTTTGATTGGTCCGGGAATGGATAGGTCAAAGGAGACCGAGGAAAAAACAAATACTTTATTAAAAAAATTTCCTCAAAAAAAATGGGTGGTGGATGGAGGAGCTTTGCAGATGATGGATAGAAGTTTAATTACTAAAAGTATGATTTTAACTCCACATAAAAAAGAGTTTGAGGGCATTCGCCCTCTAAAGCTTGCAAAGAATTTTAAGAGTAAGGGGTATTCACCCCTTACGGCTATTAATAAGAGGGTTGAGAAAGTTAGGGAGGTATCAAAAGAGTATGGTTGTACTATAGTTTTGAAGGGTGAGAAAGATATTGTATGTGATAAGACGGAGTGTTTAATTAATCAAAGTGGAAATGAGGGAATGACTAAGGGGGGAACCGGAGATGTATTGGCGGGTTTGATTGCGGGCTTGTATTGTAAAAATGATGCTATGCTGGCGGCAAGTGCGGGAGCGTATATTAATGGTTTGGCCGGAGATAGGTTATATGTTTTGGCAGGACCGTACTTTAATGCCAGTGATTTAATGCGAGAGATACCCAAGGTGATGGGGGAGACAGTTACATGAAGGTTACGAACCTTCATGTAGAGACTGTTGATGTTAGAGAATATTTATACAATTTGGGAGTTGCATTCCTAATTAGTATAAATTTAGTAATTAGTGAAGTGCTTAAAAAAATAGCTAACTTAAAAATTAATCATCGACTTTATTTTTATCGAGACAATAATGGTAATGAGGTTGATCTGATTATTGATAGAGGAGCAAAGCAAACTGGGATTGAGATTAAAGCAGGACAGACATATAAAAGTGATTTTCTCAAAGGATTGGATTTTTGGAGAAATTTAGACGAACAGCAACATGATCAAAGTATTTTATTATATGCGGGGAGTATTGAGCAAAAGCTCGGTCAACATCAAGTGTTGAATTGGGCAGAATATGT
>JBDRQW010000114.1:0-3102 GCA_043826085.1 Candidatus Beckwithbacteria bacterium
TTCCATTTTCCGTTTGACATGATTATAGCAAAAGGGCTAGCATGTTAGTTATGGAGAATGACAATTTTTTAAAGAAGATTTGGCTTTTTTTCTTGGATTTTATTGAGACGATAGTGATTGCTTTAGCGATTTTTGTAGTCATCTATAGATTCTTATTCCAACCTCATCAAGTCAAAGGAAATTCAATGTATGATAATTTTCTTGATGGTGAATACTTGCTAACTAACAAAATTGTCTATCAACTCCATGAACCTCAACTTAGTGATATAATAGTTTTTAAGGCTCCAAAAAATGAAGAATACGATTATATTAAAAGAATTGTAGGTTTGCCGGGAGATAGAATTATGGTTAAGAATGATCGAGTTTATGTAAATGGTGAATTATTTGATGAGTCTACCTACCTTGATGCCGATATTCCTACTAGGCCGGGGAGTTATATTAAAGAAGGATTAACTATAACTGTGCCTCAAGATTCTTACCTGGCTTTTGGTGATAATAGAAATAACTCAAGTGATTCAAGAGAGTGGGGAGTAGTCCCAAAAGAAAATATCGTTGGAAAAGCATGGATAATATACTGGCCCTTAAATAAAATTGGAGTGGTTGAAAAGTATCCTAACCTACAATAGAGTTAACCAGACTTTCCAAAATTTTATCAGTTTTTTCCGGAGAACCTTTTATGGTAATATTAAGTCTAGTTTCTCTTTGAGTTCTAATTAATTTAACTTTTGATGATTCACCTAAAGACTTTTTCATTCTATTAGTCATATTATCAATAAGCTCACTAACTAAATAAGGTGGTCTGGATGATGGGGCAGTAATCTTTTGACCGGTTTGATCTTTCATTCTTCTAGATAAATCTTCTGCTCTTCTAACAGAACCTGACTCTTTTAAGATGATTTTGTAAGCTTCAATCATGGCAGTTTTATCCTCGATGGAAGCTAGGGCTCTGGCATGACCTTCGGTAATAAGACCGGAGAGCAAGCCATCTTTTAAAGCATCTGGCAAACTTAATAATTTTAAAGTGTTGGAGATATAAGAAGGGCTTTTGGAAACTCTTTTGGCAATTTCAGCATTAGAAAGATCGAATTCTTCTATTAATCTCTCAAAAGCCTTGGCTCTATCAATAGCATTTAAATCAGTTCGTTGAACGTTCTCGACAATAGCCATCTCTAACATACCCTGAGGAGAAGTTTCTTTTATAATAGTAGAAACATGAGTTAAGCCGGCTAACTTAGCGGCTCGCCAACGCCTCTCTCCGGCAATGATTTGATAACCGGCAGGAGTGTGAGCAACAATTAAAGGTTCTAAAATGCCGTGTTCTCTAATTGAATCAACCAGATCCATTAAAGAATCCGGTGTAATCATTCCTCTTGGTTGCAGGGGGTTAGCCTGAAGTTGATCAATATTCATTTTGATAATTTTATCAGCGTCCATATTTATTTAGATATAATTGTTACAAATTGACGAGAGTGTTTTTTGACAAACTTAACGACCCCATCTTTTAAAGCAAATAAAGTAAAATCTTTACCTTGACCTACTCCATCGCCGGCATGAAACTTACTACCAACTTGACGAACTAGAATCATACCGGTGGTTACTTTTTCTCCGCCGAACTTTTTAACACCGCGCCTTTTACCCGGCCTGGTACTTTGTTGGGCAGTTGAACCTGATGCTTTTTTATGAGCCATAAATTTCTAGTATTTTTAAAACAGTTAGTCTTTGCCTGTGTCCTTGAACTCTTCGGTACTTGGACTTGGCTTTAAACTTTACTACTCTAATTTTTTTGTCTTTTTGTTGATCAACCACTTCGGCGGTTACTTTAACTCCCTTAACCAGAGGTTGACCAATATTGACATCTTCTCCATCTACCAAAAGATAAACATCTTTGAAGGTAATTTTTTCTTTGGGCTTAACATTAAGTTTTTCAACTTTAATGACATCACCCTCAGAAACTTTATACTGTTTTCCTCCGGTTTTTATGATTGCAAATTTCATAGTTGTTATTATAGCTTACTGGTTATCTTATTTCCAATGATTTTTTTGATACTGAGCAAAGAGAGATGTTATGAACCATACCTAATGAAATCATGGTGGCCAAAATAGAGCTACCACCGGCAGAAACTAAAGGTAGAGTAATTCCGGTAATCGGCATAATTCCAAAATTCATGGCGATATTAATAAAACTTTGAAATAATAGCATAGAAAAAACTCCAATACAGATATAGTGACTAAATTTATCTTGGGCATTTTCAGCTATTTTTAAAATTCTTTTGAGTAAAAAAAATATACTAGCGATTAAAATAAGGGAACCAATCAAACCTGTTTCTTCTGCCAGAGAGGCAAAAATAAAGTCAGAATGGCGTTCCGGTAAAAAAGCAAGTTGAGATTGAGTGCCATGGCCTAAACCCAATCCAAAGATCTTGCCTGAACCAATAGCAATTATTGACTGAATTAATTGATAGCCACTACCCAGGGGATCAATATAAGGATTTAAAAACGAAGTGATTCTTTGTTTTTGATATGACTTTAAAATCTTAAAGAATAAAGGACTTAAAACAACAAAACCAGAAAGAAAAATTCCCAACCAAATAGCGGGTAAATTAGAGGAAAGAAAAATTCCCAACCAAATAACAAATAATACTATAGCACTACCAAGATCTGGTTGTTTAAGGGTTAACAAAACAGGAAGAATTAAGAGCCCAAGATAGCTTACATAGGTTTTTAGATTTTTTTGATTATTAAACTTACTTAAAAAACTTGCGAAAACTACTATTAAAAATGGCTTAATTAACTCGGATGGCTGAAGGGTTAACGATCCGATTTGAATCCAGCGAATTGACCCTCTAGTGGCGGCACCGAATATAAATGGAAACATTAAAAAAATGATCGACCCTATTAAGTAAAAATTAACAAAAGATTTGTGATTTAAATAATTAAAGCGTGAATATAAGTAAAATAAAATACTTCCAAATAAAAAGGAAACAAATTGAAAAATAAAAATATCTTTTGAGATTGAATTTAAAATATTAAAACTTAAAAGAATAATAATTAAGCCGGGAATTATTAATTTCCAATCAATAGAAATCTGGTTTTTCATTTTAT
>JBDRQW010000115.1:0-6454 GCA_043826085.1 Candidatus Beckwithbacteria bacterium
GTCACACAATTCACTCGAATATTTTTATCGGCATAAAGACTGGCTAAATGTTTAGTCAGGGCAATCACACCACCCTTAGAGGCACTGTAAGCCGCCGGCACTCCCATTGGTTTTCCGGCATACTTTGCTTTTGGATAAAGACTAAAATCAGGTGCCACTAACCCGTAAATAGAGGCGATATTAATAATCGAACCACCACCCTTTTCTGACATTACCTCGGCTGCTTTTTTACAACCAAAATAAGTACCGGTCAGATTTACTTTAATAATATATTCCCAGTTAGTCACTGCCTGTTTACCAGTCGCTCCATGATTATTTACCCAAACATCAATCTTTTTATGAGTTTTAACTACTTTGTCAACCACTTCTTTTATATTTTTCTCATTGGTCACATCCATCTTAAAATCGCCACCATTAATATCCGTTACAATTACTGTTGCTCCCGCTTTTTCAAAAGCTTTTTTATGCTCTGGCCCCTGGATACCAAGGCCCCCGGTAATTACCACTACTTTACCTTCTAGGTCAATAATCGAGTTTGGCATGGCCCTCCTTTAATAAAAACTCAGTAAACAGAAAATCTAAATTGGTATCAATATGGCTGGTTCTTTCTTCGGGGATGATTACCGTTCTGGTTTGATCAGTAAAAATCTCACCTTTCATCAAAATATCTTTTTTGATTACATAAACCGCCGCGTTAATTCTATAAACTTTTGGAGCATCTTGCCGACGAATAATTTTCTCTTTTGTTTTAAACAAAGGGAACTTAATGTATCCATTGGCTTCAATAGCCGCCATTACAAAATATGGATTATGCTCAACTTCAGTCACCGTCACCACTGATTTGGTTTCTGATTTTTTTAATTCCTCTAAACATTTTTCAATATCGCTAACTAATCTTAATGGGGAAGTCGGATCAAGTAAAACCGCCACCTCAACCCCATCACCTTGCTTCTCAACTTCACGAACTGCATGTTGCAGTACCGGTAGCATCGGAGCATCATCTCCTGCCAATTCTTTTGGTCTTAAGATTACCTCAGCCCCATAATCTTGAGCTAAATTCAAGTACTCTTGGCTATCACTACTAACTACGATTTTATCAATCTGCCTACAGGCTTTAGCCGCCTTAATCGAATAAGCCATTAACGGCAAACCGTTAAGCAGTTTAATATTCTTGTCTTTAACCGATTTTGATCCGGATCTAGCCGGAACTATTGCAAGGATCATTAAATTTTATTTCTGACAAACTGCAGAATTATTTTAGCCGCAGAGATAGCTGATTTAGCATCAGCTTTATTATAAAGCCCCTTCGGTCCGCCATATTGTCCTGGGTATCGAGCTGAAATGTAATATTTATCCAGAATTTGAGCCTTTTTTTCTATCAACGAAGTATTTATTTTGAACTTTTTAAGTTCACTTAAGAGGCGATCAAGACTATGAACTTTAGGAATTACTTTACCATTCGACAAAATTAAAGCCTTTATAGATTTTTCGGCTACTTGTTGAGCGGCATAACATGAAGAAGTGTAGATTTTCCCTTTTAAATCCCATTTGGCAGTTTTTAAGTCATAATCGGCAAACTCCAACCAACTA
The DNA here is from genome assembly GCA_043826085.1 of Candidatus Beckwithbacteria bacterium. Classification (GTDB taxonomy): domain Bacteria; phylum Patescibacteriota; class Microgenomatia; order UBA1400; family CG1-02-47-37; genus CAXBYZ01. The sequence continues at coordinate 1,591 of JBDRQW010000115.1, forward strand.
CTGACGTCTGCGGAAAAATCACTGCGTTTTTTCATAAATAGTTTTGCCGTATTTTAAGACTTCTTTGGTAATGAAAAACCTATTTTGACTAATTGCTTGTGAAAATTCTTCAGGTGTGAAAATTTGTGGCTCAATATGAGGTATATGCCCCCAAATTAAAGGTAAAACTTCGGCAATCCGGTCGGTCGGTTTTTTTTTAGTTCGTTTAATAATTAACAAGTCAATATCACTTTCCGGATTAGCTTTATTTTTAGCATAAGAACCAAAAATAATAATTTTTTCCGGATCAAACGGTTTTAATTTTTTAACTAGGTTAGTCGTATTTATCATTTGGTTAAGTTTAACATATATACTACTATAAATCCTAATATTAATACTTGATTCAAGTAAAATAAAACTTAAAATTAACCAACTTATAGTTTTATCATTCTACCAGATTTATTTGATTTTTTAGCGGCTTCAATAATTTCCAATACATATTTTCCTTCATCAATAGTTGGAGTTGGTTTAATTTCACTTTTAATTGCATTAATAAAATGTTTTAGCTCATTAATAAACATCTCATTCGAATTCCACCCTTTTTCTTTTAACTCAGCATAATCCCAATAGACTGTTTTCTTTTCTGTCACAATTTCCATATTTCGTCTATATTTTCGACTTAAATAATCAACTTGAATTTGAGCTATAACTCCGGAATCAAATTCAATGTTTAATTGACCAATGGCTTCTGTCTCTATTTCTAGCTCTGGCGCTTTTTTTATCATGGCTGACACCTTATTAGCTTTACCGAAAAGCCAAACTGCATAATCAATCTCGTGAGATAAATCTAAAATTACTCCACCACCCAAATCTAACCTAGCTCCATAGTTTTGTTTATAGTCAATATTTGATCGCCAGTCTGGAAAATAACTTCCAGCAACAATCCGAGCTGAATATACTCTTCCAAACTGTTTACCAACCAGCTGTTGTTTAATTTTCATTAACTCTGGTTCAAATCTAAGATTGTAGCCAACTTGAACCATTAAACTTTTTTGTTTAATTATTTGAATTAGTTTATCTAACCCCTTTAAATTATGAGAAACCGGTTTTTCAAGAAACATTGGATAACCAGCATTAGCCACCACTATGGCAGTTGGTATATGTAAAGAAGTGGGGTTACAAATTAACACACCATCAGGTTTGTTTTTATCAAGGATTTGTTCTAAGTTATCATCTTGATGACAGGGGACTACTTCATGACCCAAAACTTCAAGATTTTTCTGATGTCTTTTGCCGATTGATCCTAGGCCAACAATTACAAACTTCACACTATTTTTTCAAGCAACTTGATGATTTCATCTTTTTTCATCAACTTATCCGGTTTTACTCCATCACTTGGCACTTGCTTGCCGCCCATTTTTTTATAGTATTGATAACTTTTATTAATTACATCTTCGCTTAACCCGGGATAGTCGATTGACGGAGGTAAAACATACATCTCTTTAAGTTCTAAAGCCTGTTCAGCTTCAGTTCGAGTCACTATTTTTTCAAACAGCTTTTCTCCCGGCCTTTTGCCAATCTCTTTAATTGTAACTTTGATGCCTTTAAGCCTCATAAGGCAATCAGCCAAATCACTGATTCTCAAAGCCGGCATTTTTAGAATAAAGACTTCGCCCCCCAAAGCAATCTCAGATGCTTTAAGAATTAAACTTACCGCCTCTTCGATTGTCATAAAATAGCGCACCATTCTTCTGTCTGTCAAAGTAATTGATTGACCTTTTTCGATTTGATCCAAAAATATAGGTAAAACCGATCCGGATGAATTTAAAACATTCCCAAACCTTACTGAAGCAAAAACTGTTTTTCCTTTACCTTTAAAATAATCAGCTCCCACCGTTAATCTTTCAGCCAGCAATTTACTGGCCCCCATGGTACTGGTTGGATTAGCGGCTTTGTCTGTGGAGATGTTAACAAAAGTTTCAATATTGTTACTTAAAGCCGCCTCAATCAGGTTTTGAGTCCCTATCACATTTGTCTTGACCGATTCAAAAGGGGAATATTCGTTTAAAGCCACGTGTTTTAAAGCCGCGCAATGAAATACTGTATCAACCCCCTTTAAAGCCCAATTAACTCTATCTTTATCTCTAACACTGCCTAACATAAATCTCGCTCTAGAGCTTTTTTCATACTTTCTGACAGCTTCAAATAGTTGAGTTTCATTATTATCAAAGATCCTGACCTGATTTGGAGAGTAATTATTAATTAAAGTTTCTACCAAAACCGAACCAATCGATCCAACCCCGCCGGTAACCAAAATATTCTTTTTATCAATCTTTTTATGATACATATGCTTATTTTAAACTCTGTTTTAATTTATTACAAACTTGATCAACAGTTGATTCTTCCATACCGGTATAAAAAGGTAAAGCCAGGGTAGAGTTGGATACAGCCTCACATATAGGAAAATCACCTTGCTTATATCCGTATTTCTTCATATAAGGTTGCAAGTGAATCGCGGGCAAGTAAGCCTTGCTTGGTATTCCTTTAGCTTTAAGTTTCTTAATCACTTTATCACGGTTAATTGACTTATCTAATTTAATTAAATAAACAAACCAGCTTCGCTGGTGATCTTCATCGTCTTGTTTTAAAAGTTGGACTCCTTCAATCTGGTTTAATCTTTGTTCATACCATGAAGCTACTTGTTTTCGATTCTTTAAAAACCGATCAAGCTTTTTAAGCTGAACTCTGCCAATGGCCGCCTGGATCTCAGTCATTCGATAATTAAAGCCCAAATACTCATGTTTTAACCATTGCATATCTCTACCTCGACCCTGATTGCTCAACCCTTTAATTAAATGGTAAATTTGCTTATTATTAGTCGTCACTACTCCGCCCTCACCGACCGTCATTTGTTTATTGGGGTAAAAAGCAAACACCGTTAAGTGGCCATGACTGCCCAATTTCTTACCACGATACTTAGCCCCCAGAGCTTCAGCCGCATCTTCAATTACCTTCAAATCATGTTTCTTGGCAATTCTTAAAATTTCCCGCCACTCGGCCGCTCGTCCAAAAATATCTACCCCGACTATGGCCTTGGTTTTTTTAGTTACTGCCGCCTCAATTTTACTAACATCAATATTCAAGGTTTCCGGATCAATATCTACAAACTTAGGAATAGCCCCTTCATACAAAAAGCAGTTAGTTGAAGCTACAAAGGAAAGGGGAGTGGTAATTACTTCATCCCCAGACTTTATTCCGCTAGCTATGACTGATAAATGCAGAGCCGTGGTTCCACTTGAACAAGCTACAGCGTACTTTGCTCCCACAAACTCAGTTATTTCTTTTTCAAACTTATCCGTTTCTTTACCCAAACTCAATTGACCTGATGTCAGCACTTTATTTACCGCCTCAAGCTCATCTTTAGTGATATACGGTGGTCCCAACTGAAATTTATCACTTAATTTATTAATTCTTAATTTCATTTGATCTTTCTTGCCGGTACTCCACCAAAAACCTGCCCGGCCGGCACATCTTTTTTAACCAAACTAAACGCCCCCACGATTGCTTCTTCACCAATAGTGACATTAGGCAAGATCACACTATGACTGCCAACCATAGCCCCCTTCTTTATTACTATCTTCCCTTGAGTTTTATCAATAGTATTCTCAGAGTAAATAGAACAATGACTTCCGATTTGAACATCCCCTCCAATCTTTACTCCAAATTTAGCCTTAATATAAGTAAAAGCTCCTATGTCAGAATTTTTGCCAATTTCAAGATTTTCATTATCCGAGCACATCCAGTTCCACTTAGTCACGTTTTTATCATCAAATTTAGGTCTTTGCCAGTTTTTAAATCTTGTCATAAAACTTTAGTTTTTAAGAATTTTATCACTCTCTTACTAGTTTTCCCATCACCATAAGGATTTTTAAACTTATCTCCGGTCATCTTCATCGCTTTTTCAATCGCCTTTTTAATTTCCTGTTCTTTGTAGTCAACATCAATAATATTACTACCCCTCTCTCTTCTTGTTTGTCTTGGTCCAATATTAACAACCGCCAAACCTAAGCTGGGCGTTTCGATTAAACCAGAAGAACTATTCCCAATCAGTACTCTTGATTTTGCAAGCATCTTTAAAAACTTACCTCTTTCCAGTGATTTATAAATAGTTATCTGTTTTGGACACTGTTTTTTAAAATCATTAATCACCTTAATCATTTTTCTGCCCCCGGCGTCGGCATTTGGAAAGATTACATGAATCGGTAAGTCAAAACTTACCGCCGCTTTAAGCGTCTCCTTGATTTGCTCTCCCGACTCCAGTTCATCTTCATCCGGATGTTGCAAAACCACCAATTGATATTTTTTCTCAACCCCCTCAAGCTCTTTAATCTCGTCTAAGCCCGGCGCACCAACCACTTTAATTGTTTTTTTATCAATTCCCATATTCATCAGTCTTTTTTTAGCTTTTTTAGTGGCTGGTAAATGCCAATCCGCAAGTTGAGAAATAGCATTCCTAGCCTTATTATCAATCGTTCTAGTTTCTTCTCCTCCGTGAAGGTGGACTAAAGGTATGTTTAAGTAAGCCGCCGCTTGAGCTATAGCTAACTGTTCGGCTCTGTCTCCCAGCACCATAACCATATCTGGTTTTTCTTTAATCAATGCTTCAGTAACTCCCAAACTACACTTCCCCAAAAACCTAGCCATTGATTCTCGACCATCTTTATTAAAAATCGCTTCGATAATTTCTACCCTAAACTCCTTATCCACTTCAGAAATAGTATGACCAAACTCATCCATCAAGTGCATGCCGGTGGCCATTAAAAAAAGTTCCAGTTTTTTATCAACTTCAATCCCCTTAAGGATTTTTTTCATCAGTCCAAACTCT
>JBDRQW010000116.1:0-2407 GCA_043826085.1 Candidatus Beckwithbacteria bacterium
CTGCCGCTAAAATTGATCGATATAACCAATAGATATCAAAAGCAATAATATAGTAAGCCACAGCCGTTGGAGCCAAAAAGCTCCCCAGATGGGAAAGATTATTAGAGACCAGGAAATAAATCCCGGCATAATCTCCAAGAATCTCATCACTTTCTTTTCATTTTTAATTATCCACTTTCTCATAAGGTAATCCGAACCTTCTGCGGTCAATTTTATATATTAAATAAATTTTCAGCATTTCTTGTAGTTATTGTTGCAATTTGATTAATTGAAGTCTTTTTTAGTTTAGCTACAAATTCGGCCACGATTTTAACATTACTAGGGGTATTTCTCCACCGTAGGTGTAATGGTTCGGAACTTTCAGATGTTCCAGAGTTCCGAACCTTCTGTTTTCTCAACGGTTCCGGTAACAGAAAAGGTGAATCAGTTTCTAAAAGTAACTTATCAAGTGGAGTTTCTTTTGCCAATGCCTTTACTTCACTACTGTAAGTTACATTTCCATCTACACCTATATAAAAGCCTCTTTCAAGTAGTAGTTTCAAAAATTTTACAGACCCAGAGATACAGTGAAATACTCCGCGAGGATATTTACCGTCAACCTGGCAAAAATGATCCATCACATCCAAAATATCTTTTTGAGCTTTTCGGTTGTGGATCACCATTGGTAAATTTAAGCTTTTAGCCAGTTGAATCTGTTTACCAAACACTTGTTTTTGCAATTTTTCCAAAGTTTTATTTATCCTGAGCGAAGTCGAAGGATACTTAGTTTTTTGATAGACATGATAATCCAAGCCACACTCGCCAATCGCCACCACTTTTTTATGTTTTGCCAATTTTTTTAATTTCTCTATAATCTTATCTATTTGTGTTTTGGTAATCCCTTTACAGTGATGGGGATGAAATCCAGCTACCGCAAACAAACCTTCGACTTCTTCAGCCAGAGCTAAAGCTTTTTGACTAGACTCAAGATCAGTTCCCACCACCAACATTTTTTCTACCCCTGCCTTTTTAGCCCGATCTGCCACCTCTCTCCAGTCGTCCTCAAACGCCTTCAAATTAAGATGGGTATGCGTATCTATATACATAATATGTATATAGTATTATATCACCATATCACACTTGACAATACTGTCATAATTATGTCATAATCATGACATATGAATCAGTTAATCACTCAAGAAGATTTTACCAGCGTTCAAGAAGTTCAAGCCGGAACTACCCGCTTATTCAAAAAAGCCTCAAGAGCCAATAAATTCTATCGAGTCATGCGCAATAAAACCCCCCTAGGTGTAATGATTCCCAACAAACTCTGGGATTCGCTCCTTGAAGATTTTGAAGCCATGTCTAGCCCAAACTACATTAAATCTATTGCTCGAGCTAGAAAATCAAAAACATTCATTAGCGCTAAACAGATTGAAAAGGAGTTAGGTATTAAATAAATGCCCCCATACACTTATAGACTAATTCCGTTAGCTGCCAAGCAATTCAAAAAACTTCCCCGTCAACTTCAAATTAGAATAATTAAAAAAGTTAAATTCTTCTGCCAAACAGAACCTTTATACTATGCTGAGAAATTAACAGACAAAGAAATAGGAGAGTTCCGGTTTTGCATAGGTAATTATAGAGTCATCTTCGATCTTCAGGACCAGATGATAACTATTTTAAAAATTGGCCATCGTCGCGAAATCTATCGCTAATTTAAGGTTTTGCCTGCCCGCCTTTGGCTGGGAACTTTAAATGTTTCAACCTCACTTTTTACAACCTCGGAAACAATCCTTCAATTTTTTTAATCTCCGTACCTGATTTTATATTAGTCCACGAATCTTTATAAACTGATTTATCAGAGATTGGTTTAAAGTTTAAAGCATCAATAATTTTATTAGAAGTTTCTGGCAAAAAAGCTCTAATTTGCCAGGCAAGCTGGTGCAAAGCATCAAGCAAGCCATAAACAACCCAGTCAAGCTTTTTCTGCTTACCAGTTTTAGCTAACTCCCATGGCTTTTTTTCATCAATATATTTATCAGTAGCATGAATAAATCGCCAAATCCCATCCAAAGCTTTATGGTTTTCATAAACTAGCACATACTTATCAATCGCTTGCCAAGATTTTTTCCAGTTATATATTTTTTCATCCACCCTCAATGGATGATCGTCAGCCACCCTATCTATCTCCGGCACTTTCCCTTCAGTAAATTTTTCCGCCATCGATAAAATTCTAGAAACCAAATTCCCTAAGCCATTAGCCAAATCCGCGTTATAAACTTCTTTAAACCTCTCAATAGTAAAATCACCATCTGATTGAGTTGGAATTTCTTTAAGTAAGTAATAGCGGATTGCATCAGTTCCATATTTTTTAAGTAACTCCTCAGGATCAACCACATTGCCTAGAGACTTAGCCATCTTCTGC
>JBDRQW010000117.1:0-2555 GCA_043826085.1 Candidatus Beckwithbacteria bacterium
GGGATAGTTGGTTTGCCAAATGTGGGCAAGTCGACTTTGTTTAATGCTTTGTTAAAACGCCAAGTGGCTTTGGCGGCTAATTACCCTTTTGCCACTATTGAACCAAACGTGGGGGTGGTTGAGGTTTCGGACGAGCGGTTGGAGAAATTAGCTCAGATTATATTTGAAGGTTCCGAACCGTCTTTTGCTTTGCGGCAGACCGCTGGTGGTTCGGAACCATTGGCAAAATATCCACCAATAGTACCGGCGGTAATTAAATTTATTGATATTGCGGGATTGGTTAAAGGAGCTCATAAAGGTGAGGGTTTGGGGAATAAGTTTTTGACATATATTCGAGAAGTGGATTTGATTTGTCATGTTTTAAGAGCCTTTGAAGATAGTGACGTGGTGGTAACCGGCGAACTTGATCCGGTAGAGGATTTAAAGACGGTGAGAATGGAGTTGATTTTAAAAGATGTAGAGACAGTGGAGAGTGTTTTGGAAAAAACCAAAGGGCCGTTGGAAAAAACTAAAAGAGAGATGCTGGCGAAGTTATTAAAAGAATTGAGTGCCGGCAAGATGATGAATTCGATTGAACTTGACGATGATGAGAAAGAGTTGGTTAATGAGCTTTGTTTAATAACCGTTAAGCCGGAAATATTTGCAGTTAATTTATCTGAAGGCCAGTTGAAAAAATCTGATAATTTGAATTATCAAACTAAGCTGGGGGTGGCTAAAAAAGACTTGGTTTATATTAATGCTAAATTGGAGGCTGAGTTGAGTGTACTGAGCCTTGAAGATCAGGTAAATTATTTAAAAGATTTGGGAATTAGGGAGTCGGGGATAGATAAGATGGCTAAGTTAGCTTATAGCAAACTTGACTTAATTAGTTTTTTAACGGCCGGGGAGATAGAAGTAAGGGCTTGGACTATTAGAAAAGGGATGATGGCCCGTGAGGCATCGGGGGTGATTCACACTGATTTTGTAAAGAACTTTATTAAAGCCCAAGTGATTGCTTTTAGTGATTATATTTCGATTGGAGGAGTGAAGAAATGTAGGGAAAAAGGGAAGTTAAAGATAGAAGGAAAAGATTATGTGGTTAAAGATGGTGAAGTGATTGAGTTTATGATTGGGAGTTAGATTCTGATGATATAATTTGTTTATGGTTAGGAATAAATCTCAGGTAAATAAAAAGTATTTGTTTGGTTTTATGGATGAAACTGGTTTATTGCATACTCCTGTGACTGATAGAATATTTGCCCTTGGTTTGTTAAAGTTGCATCATCCTAGTGAACTTCATAGAGAGATTATTAATTTTAAGAATAGAAAAGGGTTTTACGAAGAATTTCATTTTACAAATGTTAATGATAGAAATTGGAGATTGTATGCAGAATTTATCAAGCTTTGTTTTGATGTTTATGGGTGTCAGTTTTATTCATTGATTTTTGACAAGAAAGAATTGGATATAAGTAAATTTTTCAAAGGAAATCATATTAATGCTTATAATGCCTATGTAGCCAAACTAATAGCGGAATCTTTAGATAAAGGTGAGTATATTGCAGTAATTGCAGATGATGTTAACACGCCAAAATCTGATAATTTTGAAAAACAAGTAAAAGATAAAGTTAAGTACAAAACTAAAAGAAATGCCCTTTTTGGAATTATTAGAGTTGAGTCTCATGCAGTAAGTGAAATTCAAATGACAGATGTTTTATTGGGTTTAGTGGGTTATGCATATAAAATTAAATATGGACTGATTAAGGGTAAAAAGAAAGGCCAACTAAGATTGTTAAAAAATTTACAGCAAATATTAAAGGTGGGGAGATTGTCTGATGGAGTAGAGAAAAGGGTGAGAGGTGGAGGTGGGTTTGTAGTAAGAGAATTTAATCCAATTGGGGCAAAAAAATAGACAGCGCTTTGAGGGCTACCGAGAACAAGCTCGACCTCACGCAACTGTCTATTTAGATATTAACTTATATATATTGGTTTGTCAATGTGGTTACTATAGGATTTGTGTATGTTTTGATTGGGGGGTTGACAAGGATAGTTGATAGGTATATATTGAATATATATTCATTATATAAAGATGAAGGAGGTGAAGAAAATATGCCAAATTTAGATGGAACCGGACCGCAAGGAGCAGGTCCTAGAACTGGAAGGGGAGTTGGAAACAGACCGCTTGGTTCAAGTAAGTGTACTTGCCCAAAATGCGGTCATGAGCAATCTCATGCAAGGGGTATTCCTTGTACGCAAATAATGTGTCCCAAGTGTAAAACTTCAATGAAGGGTGTAAACTGCATTTAAGTTATGCCAAGACCAAAAAAGCCACGTCGTCTTCAGTTTAATCCAAGTGTATATTATTTTAAACCACGAGGGGTTCCCCTAAGATGTTTAGAAGAAGTAGTTTTGGAAGCTGACGAACTTGAAGCTTTAAAACTTCATGACGTGGATGGTTTGGAACAAATAAAGGCGGCTGAGAAGATGAAAATATCTCAGCCTACTTTTGCTAGGATATTAGATGGGAGTTATAAAAAGATTGCCGAGGCGTTGATTAAAGGCAAGGCGATAAAAATTGA
>JBDRQW010000118.1:0-15162 GCA_043826085.1 Candidatus Beckwithbacteria bacterium
TCATCATTTTCAATATGAGGTTTAAATAAACTCGGCAACCTAATCAATAAAGCTATCAGTAATATTAACCAAATTAATTTTCTTGACATCATATTTATACCTTTCAAAATAGTATACTATATACCTATGCCCTCCAATCTAATCGAAATCAAGTCCAACAAAACCCTCATCGCCCTAATCATCAAAGCTAACTTCAAAGCCAAACCTCACCAATTCTTAACCGACAAAAGCAACCCTTTGCAACTAGGTATCAACTCCTACCCCAAAGACCATATTGTTAAACCCCACCAACATCAAAAACTCACCAAAACCACTCACCAAAACCAAGAGTTTATCTACCTCAAATCCGGCCTCCTCCAAGTAACTTTTTACAAGGGTTCAACCCTTGTAAAAAAACTCACCCTAAACCCCGGCGACTGCTTACTCCAAATTTCCGGCGGTCACGGCTTTAAATTTCTAGCCAATTCAGAACTCATCACCATCAAACAAGGTCCTTATCACGGCAAACTCAAGGAGAAAAAGATAATCAAATCAAACTCTTAAACACTTCCTCATACTTCCTAGCAATCCCCTCCCAACTAAACTTCTCCAACCATTTTTCCGGTAGGGTCGCACCCTTCCGTTTTTTCAACGCTTGCCTCAGCTTTTCCACATACTCCTCGCCCCAGACATCTTTCACATAAATTCCAAACTCTCCAAGTAACTCTCGCCTCAACTCATCATCAGTCACCACCACCGGCAAACCATTCGCCAACGCCTCCAAATTCACAATCCCAAATTCCTCACTACTCTCAGAAACCATTGTAAACACATCTGCCGCTCGATATACCTGATCCAACTCTTTATAGCCCACCCTTAACCTTAAAAATCTTTTTCCAAGCATCGTCTTCCCCAACTTCTCCATCTCCTCACTCCCACCCACCAACAACAAACTGACCCTTTTTAACTTAGCTACGGCCTTAATCGTCGCCTCCACCCGCTTATACTTATCCGGCCCGGCCACACACAAAATAATCGGCTTTTTTAAATCAATCTCTCTCCTCTTCCCCTCCGGCTTAAATCTTTTCAAATCCACTCCGTGCGGAATAATCTCCATCCTCACCCGCTTGTTATACCTTCTAGCCCACTTAGCATTTCGTTTAGTCGATGCCACAAACACATCCGGTTGCATATACAAGTTCCACCGATCACACCAACCCAAGCCAGCCAAACCGGGAATCACCATCTTCTTTTTATATCTCCAACAATAAAGTCTCACCAATAAACTCTGCCAACCCCCATTCACCGGCATAACCACGTCAGGATTAAACTTCTTTAATTTTCTTATCGCCTTAACCGTCTCCCTAAACATTTCCCAATGCCACCTCCCCATCATCAAATTCTTTAACAAAGGCCAGGCCTTTGTTAAAGATTGCCAATCGATATGAACCGCGTTTATCAACTCAACCTGATTATCTTTTTCCCACCTACTAATCAACTCCCTCACCAAAGTCTCCACCCCCCGATCAATTTGCCCACTGGTAAAACTAAGAACCGCTATCTTCATATCATTCCCCTGCTAATTCACCTACTGGTTCCGAACCAGCATGTGCTTTCATTACTACTGCCTTCCCATACACAAAAACCATACTCACACACACGACCGGATGCCAAAACCAAGCAAAATCCGGCTTACTTATAAATCCTAAAATAGACTCCAATATCGGCCCAATCAAAGTTATTGAGTAAATACAGTAACCAATAATCTTTAACGCATCATTAAAATTTCGCACCCAAACAAAACGCCGAAACTTTTTTTGTTCTAAATACAGTTTTGTCATATACCGATACCGCTTCTTTAAACTATTTACCAAACTATCCCCGGTGTCATGAACAATGGTATTTTTCACCACCCCAAACCAAACCTCCCCCATATTTACCAAGTCCCAAAACACATCAATGTGCGAAAAATGCTTTTCATCCACCTTAGCCTTCATCAACTTCTCCCGCCACACCAACACTCCATTATCCCCCAGCGTCGGCATGTTATCTTTATTAAATCTCACCTGCCACCATCCACCTTTATTAACTGCCTCACCCGAAAGCCTCCATCGTTTACTCTCCCAACTCTGCCTATCCGCTTTCCCCAAATACCTTGCCACCGGATCATTAGCCCCCATCAATGCATAGTATCGATTCAAACTACTATCACCCCTTCTCGCTTCATATCGCCACGGATACACCGCCACTAGCTTAGGCTCACTTTCAAGAACCTTAACCATCTTTGACAACCAATTTTTCTCCGGTAAAACATTATCCGAGGCTATTAGTAAAATCATCTCTTCTTTTGCTACCCTCAAAACTATCGCCTTTGCCTTCTCCGGATTCCCCGTTTTCTCACCAATCACCCTACATTTATATTTTTTTAAAATCTCCACCGTCCCATCGCTAGACCCACCATCGGCCACCACTATTTCAACTTTCCCACCATAATCCTGCTCCCTCACGCTCTTCAAACAGGCATCAATAGTCCTTATACTATTAAACGTCGGCATTACTACACTGACAGATCTCATATCTATATTGTATATTATAAATAATGATCTTGAAATCCACCCTCATCGTTTTTACCGGCAACATCTTTGCTCACTTAATTAACTACCTCTACCACTTTGTTGCCGGCTATTTTCTATCTCCCGACCAATTTGGTTTGCTCCAAAGCTTCGTTTCCTTAAACTACTTTTTAGCCGTCATTGTCTCCAGCTTCTCCCTCTCCATCATTCACCAGCTAAATAAAACTCCCACCTCCAAAAAAACGGCCCTAATTGCCAACCTCCAAAATCTAAGCCTCAAACTAACCTTAATTATCTGGCTTGCCTGCCTCCTACTTTTCCCGGTTATAAAAACCCTGCTTCGTTTTGACAATCCCTACTTACTCATCATCTTTTCAATTCAAATCCTCTTCAGCTTCGTCCCCACCCTCTACCTAAGCCTAATCCAAGCTAACTTAAAATTCACTCAATTTAGCCTAATTAACCTCCTCTCTCCCCTCACCAAAACCCTCTCCGCCTTAATCCTCTTTCTTTTGGGTTTTAAAATTTTCGGCGCTTTAATCGGCCTCAGTCTAGCCGGATTAGTCCCGGCTATCTATAGTTTTCTGCTCGTCAAAAAACACTTCCCCAGCCATAGGCTGGTCGGCCTCTGGCCGAACCTCACCCCACTGACAGGGTCTGACCCTGTCACTCCTCTCCCCAAATCTTTCTTCAAATTCGGTCTGGCCGCCTTTATTGTAAACTTAAGCCTAACCTCACTCTACAACTCCGACCTCCTCCTGGTCCGCTTCTACTTCTCAAACGAGCAAAGCGGCATTTACGCCGCCGCCTCGATCCTTAGCAAAATCATCTTCTTTGTCTCCGCCACCGTTCTCACCGTCGCTTTTCCCGTCTTTACTCTTCACGCCAATAACCTTAAAAAACTCAAAACCAACTTCACTCAAAGCCTATTTCTAATCACCACCATTGCCTTCTTGGGCCTTACCTTTTACCAAACCTACCCTCACCTGGTTATCAAACTCTTCTCCAATCCCGCTTATGCTAAATCATCAACCCTCCTCTCCGGTTTCTCCCTCTTTTTCTTCTTCTTCACCATCCTCAATCTCCTCATCCAGCTCCTGTTAACAATTAATAAAAGATGGACGATCGTCGTCTCGTTATTATCCGCCATTCTCCAACTCACCCTCATCTTTTTCTTTCACCAAAACTTAACTCAAATAATTTCTAACTCCATCATAGCTACTCTTACTGGCCTAACCCTATCCCTTGGTGTTACCATAAAGAAACTCTATGTCAAAGCTTAAAACTGTCTCTATCATCATCCCAGCTTTTAAACAAGAAAAAACTATTCTAAAAGATTTAAAACGAATTCAAACAGCTTTAAAAACCATTCGTTATCCCTACGAAATCATCGTGGTTATCGACGGCGCCATCGACCAAACCTACAGAAAAACCAAAAAACTTTCAAATCCAAACCTTAAAGTTTACTTACTTAAAGCCAATCAGGGTAAAGGCTACGCCGTCCGCTATGGTATGACCAAAGCTAAGGGCGATTACATTGCTTTCTTGGATTCTGGTATGGAAATAGATCCCAACGCCATCTCCATGCTTCTTGAACACCTCGAGTGGTACGATGCCGATGTCATCGTTGGCTCCAAACGCCATCTGGCTTCCACCGTTAACTATCCTTTTGACCGCAAAATTCTAAGCTACGCTTACTACCAACTGGTCCGCCTTCTTTTTGGCGTTAAAATCAGAGACACTCAATCCGGTATCAAAGTCTTTAAAAGAAAAGTCCTCACCACCATTCTTTCCAAACTGGTAGTCAAAAAATATGCCTTTGATATCGAAATGCTGGCCGTGGCTCATCGTAAAGGCTTTAAAAAAATCTTTGAAGCTCCCATCAAGTTAAAGTACAAGTTTGGTTCAGTTACCGACGCCGCTACCCTGGACACCATCTACCACATGCTCTACGACACCCTGGCCGTCTTCTACCGCCTAAAAATTATGAGGTATTATGATTAAATTAACACATACTGGTTCCGAACCAGCATGTGAAAAAGGTTCGAACCTTCAAAGTAATAGGGTTAACGCTCACACTCCCGGAGTGAAACCTGCCTGCGCAGGCAGGGAAATTCCCACTCCGGGAGTGATATTCAGTAATATCTCCATTATCATCCCCTGCAAATCCAAAAAAGACATCTGTCCGGAACTCCTTCCGGCCCTCAAATCCCAGTCCTTAAAACCCAAAGAAATCATCATCGTCCCAGATATTTTTTACAAGGGTTCAACCTTTGTAAAAATATTACCCCATAAAGGCGACCCGGCCACCAAGCGCGACTACGCCGCCAAAAAATCAGTAGGAACGGTTCTTACCTTTATTGACTCCGACGCCTACCCTGACAAAAACTGGCTCAAAAATGCCACCAAACACTTAAAACCTAAAAACATCACCGCCGTCTGCGGCCCCGGCTTAACCCCCTCCACCAACACTAAACAACAAAAAGTCTCCGGTTTAGTTTGGTCAACTCTAATTGGCGCCGGCCCTTACTACTATAGAAACCGCCCTGCTTCTTCTCGTTTTGTAGACGACTACCCTACTTTTAATTTACTCGTCAAAAAAAAAGACTTCCTCACCGTCAATGGCTTTGACACCAAATTCTGGCCCGGTGAAGACACCAAACTTTGTCTTGACCTCACTTACAAACTTAACAAAAAAATCCTCTACCACCCCTCGATCTTCGTCTATCATCACCGTCGCCCCATCTTCTTGCCCCACCTTCAGCAAGTCTCCCGCTACGGCTTTCAACGCGGTCGTTTCGTTCGTTTATTCCCCCAAACCTCCCGTCGCCTCTCCTATTTTATCCCTCTGTTTTTTCTCCTTACTTTCCCCCTCACCTGGCCAATTTACCTCTTCGTCATCCTCCTTACCGGCCTTTATCACCACTCCCTTCGACTTCCCCAAGCTATCTTTCTAACCCACCTCACCTACGCCATTTACTTTATCAAAGGTTTACTTATAAAAATCCCACATGAAGGTTACGAACCTTCATGTAACACTCATCTGTATCTTAATTAACTGATTCAACTCACTAATTAATTTATCCTTCACCCAAGTTTTTTGCTTTGCATCCAACAACTCCCCCATTCCAGCCAACAAACTCTCTCCTCTTACTTTATTAATTCTTTTTAAAACTTTATTATAAAGCTGTTTCGGGGTTAACCCCAATCTCTCCTTAACTAACTCATAATTTATCTCCCTAACCTCCAGCTTACTTAAAAAATACCAAACGTCAAACACATCCCTGCTAGCAAATTTTTTCCTATCCACCAAAGCCATTAGTTTATTAGCCATCGCATCACCTAGTCTCATCACCGGAATATTTACCCCGTAAAACGGCTTATCTTCAAACTTACTTTCCGTCTTTCTCTTTGACACTTCAATCTTAATCTGTCTATCACCCTTTTTGTAACTCAATAACCAAAACAAAGTAAATCGTTTGTCTGACTGTTCACGAACTACATAATCCTTTTCAAATAACTTAGTCATCTTATTAATCAGTTTATCTCTCGCCTCTTTATCAAGTTCAATCAACAAATCAAAATCTAAGTCCACCGAAAATCGAGGTAAACCATAAAACAAATAAGCCGCAGTTCCCCCTTTAAACCCCAACACCCTAGCTACTTGAGTTTCTTTGTACAATTTCATTAATATATTTATCATCTGCAACCTATGCGTTTTTTTATCTAACATACTCCCTCATTTCTTCAATATATTTACTAATGTTCTTTCTTCCATAAACTTGTTCATTAAGTTCCTCCATTTTATCCCAATCAACTGCTCTTAAATTATCCAAATGCTCTTCTCCATCAAGATAAATCTTATCCAAAATAGCCCTTTCAAGAGTTGCCTTCATCACCAAACCATCACTCTTTATTCCCGAAGGATTAAGTAAAATATCATCCTTAATTTTTCTATAAATAAATTTTTGACCATCAATCACCCTCACCTCACTCCTAAAACTTACCAAGAAAATGCTGGTGTAGGGTTGAAATATCACCGCTTCATCTTGTAAAATCGTGTACAAGCCAACATAAGAAGGCGTTCTTAACTTATTTCCCAGCTCATACTTTAAATAATCTTTATCCAAAGCATACAAACCCTTAGCCAATCTTACTAAATCACCCGATTTAACATAATAACTCACCGCCGAAATCAAGTTTCTATTCGCTTCTCTACCGGTAATTCTGGCAATCTCGGCCAAACTAAAGACTGTTTGCTTGCCCCTATTAACCGCCAATTTTTTAATCAACATAACACCTACATCATAATTTATCTTATCTAGATGTTACCAAAGCCAATCTTACTTGTCAACCCCTAACACATACTGGTTCGGAACCAGTATGTAAAACCGCTAATTAAACTGATATAACAATCTATCACTTTTTATCATTTTTCCAAATACTCCTCCAACCTCTTTAACTGCTCCTCCGACTGCCACAAACTGGGCCTGCTTTTCAAAGCCTTCTGATAGTACTCTTTTGCTTTCTCAAACTGTCCCATTTGTAAATAAGTATTAGCCAAATTATGCATGGCATCTGCATAATTTGGATTAATTTTAATCGCTCTTAAAAAATGCTCCTCCGCTCGCCTCAAATCCCCCATTCTTCCATAATAATCTCCCAAGTTATTATTATTCTGAGGGCTGTTAGGCGAAGTTCGAGCCGCACTCAACCATAATTTATCAGCAGTTTGCCAATTAGAATTTCGCACTAAGGTTCTGCTCATCAATAACATCACCAATATTCCAAAAGCAATCATCACCCCGTCAAACCAACCTTTTTTATTGGCTAACCAATCCACCAGCATCGCCACTAGCATAAAAATCCCAATTACCCCCAAGTATCCATACCGCTCCGCCACAATCCAACTCACCCCCAACGACGTTAAAGTCGGTGCCAAAGCTACCACCAACCAACCTAACCAAAAACTCACCCTTCCCCAAGTTTTATTACCCTTAAAACTTTTTATTAAACCCCACAAACCAGTCAGCGTCATCGCCCCCACTACCACTCCCCTAACTATAAAATTGGTTCTAGAAAAAGCCATTTCCGAGTGATAAAGCGTCAACATATTCGGCCAAAACACCAGTTTTAAATACTCGGTGATGGCCACCGGAATCTGAATCAAAGGATTTAACTTCGCCCCACCCCCGGAATAATCAGTTTGCAAATAACCAAGCCTAGCATCAACTTGCAAAAAACTGCTGGCTATCCAAATTCCTGCCAAACCCACAAACGGCACCAAATCCCACCATCTATTTCTTTTTTTAGCAAACACCAACCTATACATTATCAATATCGCCGGCAAGACCATGGCTTTTTCCGAATACTGCAAACTAAATAAGTATGCCAAACTCGACCACCACAACCATTTATTACCACTTTCCGCCTTTATATACAGTATCAAAGCCAATAGCAACCAAAAACTATACTTGACATAGCCTCCTCCGGATATCCAAGTCACTGATTCAATCATCAAAGGATGGACCGCCGTTAACACTCCGGCCATCACTCCCACTCGCTTGTTTATTAATCTCTCACCCAACCACATGACCAATAAACTCACTCCAATATGGGCTAAAACATTACCAAACCTAAACGCAAAAGACACCAAACCAAACAAATTACTAATCACAAAGTACTCTAATTTACCCAAAATAACCATTGGATTTTGCCACACCTGGCTAAAGTTTTTTATCTCCGGATTATTAACAATCCCCGGCAAATCATCGGCCACAAACCCCGCCCCCCATACATTTATATAAGCCAACAACCCCAACCCCACCACCAACCACACTTGATTCTTATTTTCCTTCAACCAGTTTAACCACTCCATAAACCCATTCTACACCATTTTTCCCTTTTACAGGGGTTCAACCCTTGTAAATTTGACAAGCCTTCTCACATCTGTTATTCTTTTTACAAAGGTTCAACCTTTGTAAAAGATACACCAAAGAAACAAACTATGCCCGGTAAAAACATCGTCAAGATTTATAAACCCAACAGCTTCTACCATATCTACAATCGAGGTTTTAATCAACAAACCATTTTTAAAAACCAACAAGACTACGGTGTCTTTCTAAACTACCTAAAAACCGCCCTACTTCCTCCAATAGAAGAAACCCAAGCTCGAACCGTCCAAGTTAATAACCAACCCTACCAAACCTCCAAACCGGAAACCAAAAACTTTTCTAAAACCATCGAACTTCACACTTACTGCCTAATGCCCAACCACTATCACTTCCTCATCAAACAAATTCCCGACCAAAACATCGACCAATTTATGAAATCTCTAAGTATCCGCTACACCATGTACTTTAATAAAAATCACCGACGTTCCGGCTCACTTTTTGAAAGTCGCTACAAAGCCATTCTCATCACCGACCCCGAACAAATTTTATATACTTCTAAATACATTCACTTAAATCCCCTGCCCAAAAGAAAAATCCCCACAAATCTTTCTTCATACTTAGCTAGTCAACCTTCCAGTTACTCTGACTATTTAAAACTAACTAACACCGCTTGGCTCCACACCAAAGAAATTTTAAAAATGTTTAAAAACGCTCCCTCCACCAAATTTTATAACCGTTCCAAGTACCAAGACTTCATCGAAAACTTAAAAGATCGCCCCGACCCTTTTACAAGGGTTGAACCCTTGTAAAAATATTTTTCATTTTCCCTCAAGAGTTTCTCCAAAAAGGTTGAACCTTTATAAAAAACTACCTCACCCACCACTTCTTCCCATCACTAATTACCCTCACCACTCCATCTAAATCCGTCCTCATCACCTTCGCCCCCACCCCCTCTAATCTCTCCATCACCTCCTCGCTTGGATGTCCAAACCGATTTTTCCCCACCTCAATCACTGCCAATTCCGGATTTGTAACTTTTAAAAACTCTTCACTGGTACTGTACTTACTTCCATGATGAGCCACTTTCAACACCTCAATATCTACTAATTTATTCGTCAACCTCAATAAATCCTCAATTCCCTCATCAATATCTCCGGTCAACAAAAACTCAAATTTATCCGCCGCGGCGAACCCCCCATATCTCCCCAACAACACCGTCGACACCTCATTCACATCTTTAACCTGACACACCTCCGAGGTGAGGTTGCACCTGCGGTGCACCTCGGAGGTGGACTCAACGGGATAGAGCACCTCAAGTCTAACCGGTCCCAACTTCAACCCAACCCCTTGATCCAACTCTCCCCATCTTACCCGTTTCTCTGCAATCACCCGCTTCAACTCCTCCACTTCTGCTATCTCGTTCTCCACCCTGCTCATGTAAAAGTTATCCACCCTGTATCTCTTCAAAACCTCGATCAACCCCGTCATATGATCCGCTTGCGGATGAGTCACCACCACCAACTCAATTTTTCGATCCCAAAAGGGCATGTTTTTTCCCAAACACGACAAAACCGAACTATCCGGACCACCATCTACCAACATTTGATAATTTCCCCACGATACCAAAGTCGAATCTCCTTGCCCCACTTCACAAAACACCAACTCCAACCTTTTTTTTGGTATCTGCAAAGCTACCAAAACCAACAAAAACAACAGCAAAATCAAGCTTATATTAACTACTTTTAACAAATTTTTCTTCTCAAAATCATCCATATTAGCAGAAGTGGTTTATTTTATACGTACGTAATATTTAAACCTCACCTGTCATCTTTCTTTCCGCATGAAGGTTGCGCCTGCCCGCCTTTGGCTGGGAACCTTCATGTAGCGCCAAATTATAATACTTAAAACCACATAATATCCTGCCGCCCACCACCAATTTATTGTTGACTTTGGTTCCGAACTTTCAGCGACCTGCAGCGTCAGCGAAAGGTAGTTCGGAACCTTCGTCGTAATTCCCCCAAACCACTCAATTACCCTCACCATCATAGTTAAACCGGCATAACAAATCCAACCTACTCCCTTGACCAAAAAACTAAACCATCCCCCACTAAACAACAAGCCCACCAAGGCTAAAATCGCTCCCCAAGTCATCAAAACCGGTACTAACCAAAGAACTAAACTATTAACTACCACCGAAAACAAACTTAAGTTATTAAAGTAAATCATCAAAATCGGCCAAACCATAATTTGAGCCGAGATAGTTTCAGACATATTCTCTCCCACAAATATAATCTTATCAAAGACTCCCTTTAACAGAGGTGAGATAAACATCAATCCCAAAGTGGCCGCTACTGATAACTGAAAACCAACATCCCAAACCAAGATAGGTTTATAAAGTAACATTCCCATCACTGCCATCAATAACAAACGCATACTATCCCCTTTTCTGCCAATTATCTGGCCAAAAAACGCCAACGACCCCATAATGGCCGCTCTCACAATGGCCGGCTCGGCCCCGGCCATCACCGTATAGCCAATTACCGCCAAAATACCCATAAAAACTGCCTGCCACCTCTTAAAAATACCCGCCAAAGCTTTGACCACAAAGCTAATCACAATCATCACATTAAACCCGGAAGCCACCACAATATGAAGAGTACCGGTAGTTCTTAAATCCTCGTAAAACCCTCGAGGTAAACCTCTTTTTGAACCCAAGACTACTCCCGCCAATAAACTGGCCTCCGGCTCCGGTAAAACTTGGTTATAAACAGATTCTATTTTTCTTCTTAACTCCATGATTTTGGCTTTCCAGTTAAAGCCTATAATTTTTAGGTTATCAGATTTGACTGGCTTTATGCTTGGATACATCAAGCTAAATCGACTGTACCACTTGTTTACCACTTTACTCTGAAGAGTGCCAGAAACTTGGACCTCTTGTCCATACTCATACTGTGGGTACAACTTGGTATAGACAGTCATATTACCCAAATTAAACCTTTGACCACCACCCTGTAATATAGGTTCTGAGGATACTCTCCCCACCACGGTTACGTAATTTCCGCTCTTTTCCCGTAAATTACCCTCTGCCTGAAACGAACTTGATAATCTAAAACTAAATACTGCTAACCATATCAACACTATCCAAACTGCTTTCATAGCTTATAGGGTTCCGAACTTTAGCAAGTACTCTTGCGAGTCCGACGCACGTCGGACCTAGTTCGGAACCTTCTGAATTAATTGAGTCATGATTTAATAAACCCCCACTTCATCCTTAATCCTCTCATAAACATTACTATTCACCACCTTCTTCGTCAGTAACTCCTCCACCGAACCATACGGCCTTCCCTCAATAATCTTCTTGGCCGTCGCCTCCCCCACTCCCCACAAAGTATCCAGTTGACTGACACTAGCCGAGTTTATGTTAATCTTGTCAGTTGCGCTTGTTCCAGCCACCTCTCCATCACTCGACTCGGACTGCCCCTCAAACGGTATATATAACTTCTGCCCGTCAGTTAACTTCATTGCCAAGTTCAAGTTTTTACTAAACCACTCCCGATCCGCTCCCCCACTCAAGCCCCCAGCCACCACTAAAGCATCATTTATCCTCGCCCCATTATCCAGCTTATACAATCCCGGCTTAATCACCGCCCCGCCAACATCCACCATTATTTGACTATTTTCTTCCACTTCTCCCACCTCCATAATCTCCACTCCGGAACTATCCACACTTTTCCCGGCAATCATCATCGAAGATAAAACTCCTATTCCCAACAAAAACAAACCAAATAACCCAACACTCACCAAATACGGCTTTTTCTTAACACTTTCCAACCAATTACTACCGCCCACTTCCTCATCCGCAAACAATTTATCAAGCTCATCGCTCATACCTCATTCTAATTCCTAAAATCCCCCCCCGTCAACCCCAACCCAATGTACGAACCTGCCTGCGCAGGCAGGTTCGTAACCAGTACATAAAACCCTAACTATCTCAAACAAAATTAACCTTTTTATGTTAAAATATTCTCATGACTCAAAAGCAAGTATCTAAACGCTGGCTTGAAGGAGCCGAAGAGGCCCAAGATACAGCCCAGTCACTCTTCAAATTAAATAAATATAATCATAGTTTATTCTTTGCTCAGCTTTATTTAGAAAAACTAATCAAGGCCTTGCACTATCACCTCAAAGACAGTCACCCCTTGCCCATCCACAATCTTGTCCAACTTCTAAAAAAAATCGGGGTAATAATCACCCAAAAACAAGAAAAAGAATTAAGAACCATCACTCGCTTCAACATAACCGCACGCTATCACGAAGATAGGCAAAAAATTTATCAACTTGCCAACAAAGAATACACTAAAAATTGGTTAATAAAAACCAATAACTTGGGAAAATTTATTAAAAATAAATTCACAGAATAAAGAATAAATATGCAACAAAAACAAGCTATTCAACTTGCCAAGAAATATATTTCTTTAGTCAAAAAAAAGGGTGTTCCTGTTACCAAGGCTTATTTATTTGGATCTTATGCTAAAAATACAGCCAAAAATTACAGCGATCTTGATATCAGTATCATTTCACCTGTGTTCGGTAAAAATTGGATCAATGAGGGAGTTAGGCTTAGTATGATTGCCGGAAAATTAGATGAACGCATTGAGCCCCACCCCATGACTTCCAAAGACATGGCGAACAAATACAACCCCTTAGCTTACGAAATTAAAACTCATGGAATTCTCTTAACCAAATAACGCCCCAACCCAAGGTCAAGGTTCGTAACCTTGACAACCACACATACACATGTTAATGTGTATGTGTATGTTAACCAAAAGAGCTCATATTCTATTCGAACCCGAAACCTGGCAACTACTAGGTCAAGTTTCTGATGACCTAGACATCTCTATTGGCCAAGCTGTACGTCAGGCAATTAAAAAAACTTATATTAAGCAAAATACTAAATTAACTACCAACCAACTTTTATCAGATATTAAAAAACTTGGATCGCAAATTAACACCAAAAATATTAACTATAAAGTACTGATTAACCATGGTCGAAAATACTAAAACTAAAACAGTTATTGATGCCTCAGCTATTTTATCAATTCTCTTTACTGACGAAAAAACACCCCAATTTCTTAAAATACATATCACTCAATTTTCTCAAGGAAGGCTCAAACTTTTAGCTCCAATTATTCTTAAGTATGAAGTAGCCAACTCTATCAAATCGGCTGTTTTACAAAAAAGAATCACAGAAAATATTGCTATAAAACTATTAGAAAAATTTCTTCTTTTGCCAATCTCTTATCCAAAAAAAATAGACTACCGACTAACTTTATCTCTAGCCATCAAACACAAACTATCCGTCTACGACGCCTCCTACCTCCAACTTGCCAAATCCAAACGCTATCCCCTCCTCACCCTTGACAAAAACATAAAACGCCTCGCTTCCTAAAAACTATTCATTTAAAAAAGACTCCAAACTCACCAACTCCACTTCTTTATCCTTAACAACAAACTTACTATTCAAATTATCAGTCACCACCACTCTTCTAATCGGCTTTAAACCATATATCTCTTTTTTTAAAAATATATTTGATAATTTTTCCAATATACTTTCTTTAAACTTTTTATACTTAGACTCAATCAAAATACACTCTTTTTCATTAAGTTTAACCAAAAAATCTACCTCTTTCCCTCTTTGATTTTGAACATAAAATATCTTTTCTTCCCCATATCTTCTCAATAATTTAACAAAAACCGTATTTTCGACCAAAGACCCAATATCTTCAAATCCGGTTAATGAATTCCTAACTCCGGTATCCAAAAAATAATATTTTTTTTGAGAATAGGCTATATCTTTCGGGCTCTCAGAATATTTGGAAATAAACCCAATCAACCTAACCTCATTTAAATGAGATATATAGTTCTTAACCGTATCATCACTTACCCCAACCACATGAGAAATTTTTTGATAACTATTCTTACAACCAATCTGCTTTGATATCACTCTCAAAATCTCAAACACTACCTGTTTATTTCGAATATGATAAATATTAATAATATCCTTATTAACAATATCCTTTAATAGCTCACTCAAATAATTTGGATTCTTTTCCAAAACATACTCCGGATAACCACCAAATTTCAAATAATTATCCAAGTTGTAATTTCCCGTCTTCTCAAATTTCTTATATTCTTTATAATCCAACGGAAACATTTCTATAACTGAATTTCTGCCAGTTAAAAGTCCTTTTTGCAAACTAATAGTTTTATACGAAGACCCCGAACATATTATTTTATAATCTTTCTTTGGTAAATCAAACAAAGATTTTAAAAGTTTTTCCCAACCCGTAAAATACTGGATTTCATCAAAAAATAAATACTCAAACTCACCGGACAATACATACTTATAAACATCAAAATCTGTTAAATTTATATTATCTAAACTCAAAAATAATATTTTTTTAGGATCAACATCTTGCTTAATTAATTTCTTTATAGCTTGAAACATTAAAATTGTTTTTCCAACCCTACGAGAACCGATTAAAAAGGTTATCTTCTTCGAAGAAATTAAATCAAATAATTTTTCCAAATATTTTGATCGCCATATACCGGTATCTAAACTTTCTCCCTTCCACCACGGGTTGAAAAACTCTACTGTATTTTTTAATTCTTGCTTTATCATAAATTAATTATACCCTATTCGAATATATTGTACA
>JBDRQW010000119.1:0-6206 GCA_043826085.1 Candidatus Beckwithbacteria bacterium
AGTTTAACAAAAAATCTAGATTCGCTCAATAACGAGCTCCGAAGGGCAAATTTTGGAATCGGAATTGATTAAATTAATTATCATTTTAGCTACATGCTTGGGATTCATATAATTTGAAATATCTTTTGAACTATTTTTCCAAAAATTTGTTTTCATGCCTCCAGGGTAAATAGTTGAGACTTTAATATTGTGTTCTTTGGCTTCAAGCCTTAAGCTTTCAGTAAAACCAGCCAAACCGAATTTACTGGCACAATAAACCGTTTCATTGCTTCTGGCTTTTTTACCGGAAGTCGAGGCGACATTAATAATATAGCCTTGGTTATTTTTAAGCATTTTTTGATAAATATATTTTGAGATAAAAATAGCTCCAAGTAGATTGGTGTTAATAAGATTTACAATTTCTTGATCGCTGGATTTTTCTAGAGATTTACCCAGCTCAATACCGGCACAATTAATAAAAACATTGATAGGCTTATCAACTAGGCTAACAGCTTTTTTAATATCGGAGAGTGATTGAAGATCACAAGAAATTTTTCTAACATTTTTGCCTGCAATATCGGTTTTTTTAATGTTTCTGGCCAATAAAAATAAATGGTTGTTTATTAGTAGTTTACTCAACTCTAATCCCAAACCGCTGGAAGCCCCCGCAATTACAATATTTTTCATAAATAAATTATATATTATTTTACCAAAATAGAGGTTTGAGGTATACCATCTATATTTAGATTATGATTATTTAGGAAAAGATTAAACCAGTGGATTCTAGACGGACAACGACGATGGCAGTTTTGCTTAACAACGCTTTTTGGATCTTGAGTAATGTCAACTAGAGAATAAATACCGTTAGTTTGCTGGCTTTCA
Organism: Candidatus Beckwithbacteria bacterium; assembly: GCA_043826085.1. GTDB lineage: Bacteria > Patescibacteriota > Microgenomatia > UBA1400 > CG1-02-47-37 > CAXBYZ01. The sequence goes on from JBDRQW010000119.1 coordinate 862, forward strand.
ATTCTGTTTTCTGGATTGGTTACATGCGCACATGGAAAAACTCCATGCTGAGGATTCCAGGTTGGCCAAACAAATGGACTATTGCAATCGTATTCTTCAGGGACAGTTGATTCTGGTGGGGATTTTAATAAAACTTTCATTGGCATATTTGGGTATTTTTGTGAAACTTCCTGTAATGCAGTTTTTCCAGCTTGATTGTGAGGATCGTCAGGTTTTGAGAATAAATCATAACGACAGCGGAATTCATCCACTCCAAGCTCATTGAGCTTATGGATAACTGGTTCAATATTTTCTACGCTTGAGGGACTAAAAACGTGGGTGGCTACTAATGCAAGTTTTTTACTACGTGATTTTCGCAAATCAGCAATGGATTTTATTGTTCCTATGGCAAGATTAAAACCATCAAATTGAGCATTTTTAAGATAAGAGTCTTGATTAGTTCCAGGAAGACTAACTAAAATACCTTGAGCTTGATCAACAACTTGAGTTAGTAACGGTTCTTTGATGTGCAACCCATTCGTAGTTAACCACACTTCTTTTTCGGCCTTGGAAAATTTTCTTAAAATTAAACTGGTAACTCTAGGAAATAATGTGGGTTCGCCCCCACCAGCTAAATATACTTGTTCGATACTGAAACCATCTTTTTCCCAGTCAATTGCCTTGTCCACTTCTGAGTTTAATTGTGAAATTTGCTCTGGACCATATCTATTTGCTAAAAAGTTAACAGAACTCTTAAGGTCGTAACACCAAACGCATTGATTTTGGCAGGGATTACCTTTGTATCCAAGGTGAACATCAATAATTCTAGGAGGGAAGTCAAATTGTTGACCATCTTCCTTATTTAAGAATCTTTTTTGAAAGTATTCAAGATTCTCTAAAATTGCTTTTCTGGCAAAATCTGTTTCTATTCTATTGAGCATAATTTTTTAATATTATATCATAGACTATAGGCTTTAATGCCCGGCAACGTGCCCTCGAAAACAAAAAAGAAAAAAATCTACCGGGTGTAAAGTAATAGAGGGTAATTAGCTATTCTTCCTCATTGGACGCAGGAACCGACCAATGCAATGTCGAACTAATTATGGCAATTTAGCTAATCTCACGGTTTGTGTTAAAATACTATTACTAAATGCCAAAATAGGTTCTAATGTAACCTAGTAGAGGCACTCACGCGGGAGTAGCTCAGCTGGTAGAGCGTTTCGTTGCCAACGAAGAGGTCGCGAGTTCAACCCTCGTCTCCCGCTCAGAATATATAGATTCACCTACAGGGATGATCCCTGTAGGTGTTTTAGGTTGTTATATTAATCTATCTTAGAATTGTTCTTTAATCATTGTGGCCTTAGCTCATTTGCTTTAGGGCGGCTAGTCTTTGACTGATGGGTGGATGGGTGTTGAAAAGTCCGGAAAACCAACCGATGGAATCATGGCGGTTTTTCAAAGGATCACTAATATATAGATGAGCGGTAGCTTTGTTAGCAGCTTCCAGAGGCTCTTTATCTTTGGATATTTTTTCTAAAGCTCTGGTTAAGCCCGGGGGGAAACGAGTAATCTTAACAGCACTGGCATCAGCCAACAACTCTCTTCTTCTAGAGATGGCTAGTTTAATTAAGTTGGCAATTAGAGGTGAAAGTAAGGCTAAGATAAAACCTGTAATAATAAAAAATATTTGGAGCTGATTGTTATCATTATCTTTACCCTTACCTCTCAAAGAAAAGCGTAAAAACCAGTCGGCCATTAGAGTAATCATGCCCACTAAGATGACGACAATGGACATTAAGCGGATATCATAGTTTTTGATGTGGCTTAGTTCATGGGCAATAACGCCTTCAAGCTCGGTTCGATCAAGAGTAGCTAGTAAGCCTGAGGTAACGCAGATAACAGCGTGCTTTGGATCACGGCCGGTAGCAAAGGCATTTAGAGCAGTGTCGTTAATGACATATAGTTTAGGCATGGGTAGTTGAGTGGCTAAACAGAGATTTTCGACGACTGTATAGAACATAAAATTATCTTTTTTGGAAGCCGGTTTAGCTCTGGAGATAGTTAAGATAATTTTGTCGGAATAATAGTAGGAGCTAAAACTGATTAAACCGGAAATGATTAAAGCAAAACCGGTATAGGATAAGCCATAGCCATTAGCTTGACCTAATATATAAGCGGTAACACAGATAAAGCAGATAAAAATGCCAATAATCAAGTTAGACTTGTTTTTATTAGCATCAATCTGCTCATAGATATTGAGCATAATGATTTACAGATCAACCTTGGGGGTTTTGGTGTCTGAACTGGAGACAGATAAATGTTCACCTGAGTCTGGGGTTTTTAAACCAGGTTGGCCGGTGAATTTAAACAGATTGGCAATTAAGTTAGTGGGAAAATTGACTATCATGATGTTGTAATCGGCGGTTAAGTCAATCAAGGTTCTTCTGGAATACATTAGTTTATCAGCAGTATCTCGAAGTTCGTCCATTAGTTTTTGTGTGGGGCCGGCGGCTTTAAGTTCCGGAGTTGATTCAAAAACTGCTTGGATGGCAGGTAAAGCTTGAGAGACCTTAGAAGAGGCGTCGACCATTTGTTGAGTGTTTTGGCCCTTAACTGCTTCTAAAACTGATTTCCGAGCTTGGGTAATTTTATCTAAGGCTTTTTGTTCATGTTTCATGTAACCTTTGACTGAGTTAATCAGGTTAGGAATCATGTCAGCTTGGCGTTTAAGCTGGTTACCGATTTCTTGAATGGAAGCCTTGATTCTGGTTTCGGTAGTTTTGAATTTGTTGAAAGTTGAAATTAGGTAGAGACCTAAAATAATAATTAGGGCGAAAAAAAGATATAAAAAACTCATATGTAACCTCCTATGTTAGTTATGTTTTAGTATACCAGTATACCGCTGTTTTGTTAGCAATGTAAAGGGTTGAAGGAGGGAGAAATTAATTGGTCTTTGATTTTCTTAAATAATCAAGGATAATTAATAATTGTAGATATTAATAAAGTTTTAAAGGAGAATACTATGACTGGATATTACGGTCAAATAGAAGAATTAACTTTGGAGAATGAAAACTTTCGAAAGGTTTTGTTTACCGGCAAGCACACTCAGTTGGTCTTAATGTGCTTGAAGGTAGGTGAAGAGATTGGAGCAGAGGTTCATGATCACGTCGATCAGTTTTTTAGAATCGAGGCTGGTGAGGGCAAGGTAATAATTGATGATAATGAATATGTGGTTAAGGATGGTGATGCGGTGATCGTACCGGCTGGCTCAAACCATAATGTGATTAACACTTCGACGACTGAAAGTCTAAAGTTGTATACTTTGTACTCCCCCGCTAATCATCCAGAGGGAACGATACATGTCACCAAAGCCGAGGCCGATGAAGCCGAAGCTCACGAGCACCATTAATTGGTTCTTGAAGAATTTGATTTTTTGAGAAACAGTTTGAGTTAATGTTCCAGAGCAGATACGGTTAAATTTTCTCCGTCAAAATCAAAACTGAAAGTAATCGGCTTTTCTAGGCTATTAACAATATATAGATTTCCCAATGGATTGGGGCTTAAAATTGCCACGCCGTATTCTTTGGGGACTTCATTAATCTTGGCAAAATTGTGGTCAGAAGGGCTATAAGCAGTTAAACCGGCATCTTTAGCCACCCAATACATCAGTGAAGCTAAATGACAGACTCCATCGCCAATCAGGTGACCGTCAGACTTAAATCCCTCGCTACCGATGAAATGAGCGTTAGTGGTTTTAACTACATTGGTTGAATAATCAGGTAAAGTCTTTTCATGAAAAGCGAATGTTTCATCTGGTTTTAAAGTAAACCCGGCTTTAAGGGGTTGGTTAATTCTCTTCCAATCGATCTGACTTTTGTCGCTTACCTTATTATCTAAATAATAAAGGGTTAAGAGAATATTATCCTTAAAGACATCGTTGACAAACTCATTGTCATATCTGTTTTCCAGGCTAAAACTATGGGATGCCAAAACCGCACTGGACGCCCCCAAAATTTGTGGTTGGGTTAAGGCTAAATGAAGAGATAAAATCAGCTCATATAACATAATCAAGGCGGAATTATACCATATTATAGGATATATTGCCAAACCTGGCTGAATAGTTTATTCTTAAAGTATGATTGGAAAAAGAATTGGATGGATTTTGTTGATAGTGGGGTTGATTATAGGTGGAGTATTTAGTTTTAAACCGAAAGAGGATGAACCAAATTTTAGTTTACAAGTTGAAAACGGGGTAAAGGGAATTTTTTATGGCCAAGAGGTAATGCCGCCGGCAATTGACTTGGCTGTAGCTGAACCGGTAACTAATGTTCTGGGAGACACTGACCCGATCGCTGAAAAACGAATTTACGTTGATTTAAGCACTCAAACTTTAACCGCTTATCAGGGAGATAGTTTGTTTATGAAAGCCTTGGTTTCTACCGGAAAATGGGGCCGGACGCCGGCCGGTGATTTTACTATTTGGTCTAAATTTCGAGCTACCCGCATGTCCGGTGGTTCAGGGAATGACTATTACAACCTACCCAATGTTCCCTATACGATGTTTTTTTCCGGTTCCGGGGTTGCTGCGGGCAGGGGTTTTGCTTTACATGGAACTTATTGGCATAATAATTTTGGCCACCCGATGAGTCATGGTTGTGTCAATATGAGAACAATTGATGCTCAAAAACTATTTAATTGGACAGATATCAATCAAAAAATAATGATTTATGGCGAAACACCAAGTTAAATTATCACTATGGTTAATTATCAGCGTAGCCGTTGTTGTTGGGCTGATGTTTTGGCGTTCTAATCCGCCTCAACCTCAACCGGTTCCAATTAAGGTTATTACCGAGGCGAGCTCCAGTCCGGAGCCGACATTATTTGCCAACTCATCAGATGGAGAAATTACCTTGGAGATGAATCAAACAAAAGGCGCTGATACAATCACTTGGACTTTAACAGTCAGCAAGGCTCAAGAAGCAGCTAAAAAAATTTGGTGGCAGACTTTGCCGAAAGATACCACGATGTCAATTCCGTTTAATACTGTTTCTCCGGATAATAAATATTTGTTTTTAAAGAAGGTAGGGCCTGATAAAACCCGCTACTTGGTGTTAACCGTTAGTGGTGAGCCTATGATCTCGGAAACCCAAACAGTGGAGTTTGCCGAGTTGTTTGAGTCAAAGTATCCTGATTATAAAATTACCGAGGTTACCGGCTGGGGCGGGATTAACCTAATTGTGTTTAATACTGATAAAGTCGAGGGGGGCATTGGGCCGTCTTTTTGGTTTGACGTTCTTACGGGAGCGTTTATTCGGCTCTCCAACCGCTTTGAATAGTGGTGGATTGGTTTCGGACAGTCTCTGAAA
>JBDRQW010000120.1:0-2480 GCA_043826085.1 Candidatus Beckwithbacteria bacterium
ATAAAATGATGCCGAACTACCGCCTTCTGTCCACAAATAGCACAACATGGTTGAAGTAAAAGACCAACTTCTTGAAATAATCCATCGGCTCGTTTCTTTAGTCGTTTAACTTTTGCGTATTGTTTATTCATCGTCATCTAAACACCCACAACTTATAATTTGACCACCACACCTTGGACATATTTCCATATCACAACCAATTTTATGATATTGTCCATATTTAGCACCGCAATCGTGGCATATTCTTTTTCTAACTGGAATTGGCGGTTCAGCACCCATATTATCTTCGCCGTAATATGGAATTGCTTTTAAGTTTTTAATCTTACCTTCATTTATCATATTTTTCATATTTATTTCCTTTCTAAAATTAAACTCACAACGAGTATACAAAGTCCGATAAAAATTAAGTAGGGTTTTCTCATAATAGGGGTTTTTGACGCAATCTTTCTCTTGCTATTTTAACGTATTCTTCACTTATTTCTATTCCGATGAAGTTTCTTTTAAGATTTTGTGCTGCGACTGCGGTCGTGCCAGAGCCGAGGAATGGGTCAAGTATGATGTCATTTTCTTTTACGCTTCCTCTTAATAATAGTAATTTCCAAAAATCTAACGGCTTTGAACAACTATGTCCCCACTTTTCAGATTGTTCATTTTTTATAATAATATCTTGTCTTGCTCCTAATCTATTTTCTAAATAAGGGTCTTTCCCATAAGCGAGTATTGGTTGCCAACAGGTAAACCCCCAACTATTTCTATTTGCTCCAGCAGAATTAACCCAGGCTATAATCCATTTCGGTTCTGGATATTTCCACATATTTGTATGCCCACAAGTTATTAATGCTCTTTTACTAACCCTTAATATTTCTGGCATAGCATTATCAATCAATGTTTTAAGATTTTCTTCTGTATCATTGTAAATATCATATTCCCAATTAACTCCATATGGAAAATCAGTAAGACATAAATCTATGCTCTTATCGGGTAATTCTTTCATAAAGGTTAGACAATCAGAACAATGGACTTTATTTATTATATCTTCTATTTTCTTCATTTGTGTTTTGAAGCGTTATACGGCTCTCTACGAGGTTTTTATATCCCAGAGTAGTATTTGTCGTATAAGGGGTTAGGATTTTTTAATCATAACACCAGAAAGGGCTGGTTGCCACAGAATTGATTTCTATGGGGTCTTATGCTTTCCGTTTTGGAGTGCTTTTAAGTGTTTTTCGCTTAATTTTCTTGGAACAGGGTTTTTACCAAAGCGAAATCTATATAAAATACAATCTGGTATGGTACACTGGCGAACCTCGGCGGGTTGCCAACAAGTGCATTCTAAACACTTGAGGCGGATTATCTTTAAAAGCGGAACTCGTTTTCCTTGTTCTATTTTATCTAATGTTTCTTTATTTGTTTTTTCAAATTTATTCATAATTATACTCTCCTTATTTTTTGGTTATAATAATTGTCTTTGTTTAATTTTACCCATAGCACAATCTAAAATATGTTTGCCGAGTTCTGGATTTACACAATTTCTTAATACTAATCTCTTATTCACTTTATATTTATCTAAATTGAAATCATGTCTTACTTCCAATCTTTTTATTTGAACATTAGCATCTTCGTTTTTTCCACCAGTTAGATTTATTGTGTCTGGCATAATTGTAGCATCGGCTATAATAAAATTTGTCCAAAAATAATGTCTTTGTAAAACCATTGGTGCTATAAGTGGTTTATACCAACTAATAACATTTTCAACTACATACTTTCCCTTAAAATATCCTTGTAATAAAAGTATTTCTTCATAAAGTTTCATATCAGGATAAATTGCTTTTGCTCCAACATTACAAGAAAAATCTTTTCTAAAACTACTATGACTTGGACAAGGTGGACTAGACCAGATAAAGTCAAACTCTTTATAGTGCTCTAATAAATACTGGTGGGCATCTGCGACTATCACTTTGTCTTTTGGAAAAAAATCCTGATATATCTTGGCTATTTCTGGGTTGTTTTCTACTGCGGTTATCTGATGAGAGTTTCCCCAGTTTTTCCTGTTGCCACCAATTCCACAATACAAATTTAGTATTTTCATTATTTATATTTAATTAGTTTCACTGGTAGAATAATCAAAATAAATATAACCATAGCCGAAGCAAACAATAATGGCAATGTAAATACTATAATAAGCATTCCTTCTCCTATCTTATCTATCAAACCAAGCCCCTCCCAAAAACTATTCATATTTGAAACCTCATAAAAAACCCACCCACAACAATAAGAAATAAAAAATAACAAAAAGAGTCCACTCCAGATATATAAAAAATTTGATAGTATCTTCATAAGTTATCTTCTGGTTAAAGTAATTGTCTTTGTTTTATTTTACCCATAGCACAATCTAAAATATGTTTTCCTAATTCTGGATTTACACAGTTTCTTAATACCAGTCGTTTATTTATTTTATATTTATCTAAATTAAAATCGTGTCT
>JBDRQW010000121.1:0-3574 GCA_043826085.1 Candidatus Beckwithbacteria bacterium
TTAAACCTCTCAATAGTAAAATCACCATCTGATTGAGTTGGAATTTCTTTAAGTAAGTAATAGCGGATTGCATCAGTTCCATATTTTTTAAGTAACTCCTCAGGATCAACCACATTGCCTAGAGACTTAGCCATCTTCTGCCCGCCGCTAGTTACATAACCATGAACCAACACTGATTTTGGCAGGGGAAGACCAGTCGACATCAGCATCGCTGGCCAGTAAACCGTATGAAATCTAAAGATTCCCTTGCCGATCACATGCAAATCAGCCGGCCACCACTTTTTCCACATCTTTTCGTTATAGCCCCAACCGACTGCAGTCATATAAATAGTTAAAGCATCAAACCAAACATACATTATTTGTGACTCATCTCCGGGTACCGGAATTCCCCAACCACCTAATCGGGTTTTAGGCCTGGAAATTGAAATATCTTCCAAGCCTTGTTTAATAAATCCCAAAGTTTCATTTTTTCTGATCTCAGGATAAACCTTAAGTTCATCACTCTCAATCAACTTTAATAATTTATCTTGATAACGAGATAATCTAAAAAAATAATTTTCTTCTTTAACTACTTCAGGTTTTTTCAAGTGCTCAGGGCACTTACCATCTTTCAACTCCTGCTTTTTATAAAACTGCTCACAACCCACACAGTAAAGACCTTTATAAGTTTTTTTATAAATATCACCATTTTTCTCTGCTCGCTTCCAAAGCTCTTGCACTCCCGGCCAATGAAGTTTTTGATCACTGCCTCTTCGCCATTCATCAACTTGAATATTAAGATTTGTTAAATGATCTTGAAAAGCTTTGGTATATTTATCTCCCAACTCCAAAGGTTTCAGCCCCTCTTTTTTAGTCGCTTCCAAAATTTTTTGACCATTCTCATCCGATCCGCAAGCAAACATCACTTTTTTGCCACCAAGCCGCCAATATCTGTTAATCACATCAGAAATTATATACTCTAAGGTATGGCCAACATGAGGCGGTCCGGAGGTATAGGGAATTGCAGCCGTAATATAAAACTTATCTTTCATTAAATCCATTGTAACAAAACTGGAAGTTATTATCTCTTAAACACTTTCTTTACCGAATCACTGATTTTATTTGTCATTTCTGAAGCCCACTCATCAGCCTCTATTGTTTTAAGGGCCAACCTTAACCCTTCTCCGCCACTCTCCATCCATTTTTGCACATTAGCAATCGTAGCCGATGATACTCTTAACTCTTTTCTGGTTTGTTCATAAGACTTATTACCATTTAAATAGTAAGCAATTCCCAATCTTTTAGCCAAAACAGTTTTTTCTGTTTTACTCAAAGTATCACTCAAAAACATCTCAATATCACTGGGTTTTTTTAAGTCAGCCAGAACTTGATACAAACTTCTAAATATTTTATCTTCGATTTTTTTATTAATATCTTTTTTTGAAACCTGCATAGTTTAATTAAATAAATTAATAACTTTAACTAATTAAACTATAGTCAAATAACCCCATACTTGTCAACTTCTATCAATGGCTATTACAATTCCTATAATTAATAAAAAATTTAAAGCATTTCCTAACTCAAAAATTCTAAGTATCAAAAATACTCCCAACCCAACTGCTATTAACAACCCTTGTTTAGTATTTCCCAGGATCAAAGCCAAGGTTAAAAAAATTGTCGGAATAAATAATATAAAAAACGGTAAGTAAAAACCTTTAACCAAAACATCTTTTATTAACTCAGGTTCAATATAAAAAATCATTCCGGCCAGAAAACACCAAAGAACTATAACTAGAATTAAGGATGGTAAGTAATTTTTTCGTCTTTTCTTCATATGTGCTAGAATTAATTTATGCTATGAATTCGGAAACATATTTAATCACTGCTTTAATTATAATCGGTTTTACTGCTGTAGTTTGGTTGCTTTCAAAAAAGAAAGACACTACTTTATTGGAATGGGCCAAAACCACTCAAAAAGACATAAAAGACTTACAAAATATTTTGGCCAGCTCCCTTCAATCTTCAAACGAACACTTGGTTACCAGCTTACAGAGATCTTCAAGGGAAATGAACATAAGATTAGACAAAGCTACACAAGTTATTGGTGCTTTAAAAAAAGAAGCTGGAGAATTTAGTGAAGTTTCTCGGTCAATGCAGGAACTAAACGAGTTTTTGCGCTCACCAAAACTAAGAGGCAATATCGGAGAAGAAGTTTTGAAAGATTTAATAGGACAAATGTTTCCCAAAAACTCATTTCACCTTCAATACTCTTTTAAATCAGGGGCAAAAGTTGACGCCGCCATTAAAACCGATGCCGGCATTCTACCTATAGACTCCAAATTTCCCATGGAAAACTTTCAAAGGTTAGCTAAATCAAAAGACAAAAAAGAACAAAAAATTCATCGAAGAAGTTTTGTTAAAGATGTTAAAAAACACATTAAAACCATCTCAGAAAAATATATCCTTCCGGAAGAAGGAACTATGGATTTTGCTTTAATGTACATCCCCTCAGAGGCCGTTTACTACGAAATAGCCAACTTAACCGAGTTAAGTGACTATGCTAGAAAAAAAAGAGTTTATTCTGTTTCTCCTTCCACTCTTTATGCCCATCTTCAAATGATTCTTCTCTCTTTTGAGGGCAAGAAAATCGAAAGCAAATCCAAAGAAATTTTTACTTTATTAAGAGCCATCCAAGGCGACTACTCAAACTTAAAAGATAAACTAGAAACCCTAGGTAGTCATATTGGTAATTCTTACAACAAATTTTCAGAAGTCACTCAATCATTTAACCTAATTGGCCAAAAACTAGAATCAACCAAACAACTTTCATGAAACTAAACCTAGCCCAAAAACTTGCCGCTGATACCATCGAGGGTCCGGTTATGGTTGTAGCCGGCCCCGGCACCGGAAAAACCGAAATTATAGCTCAAAGAATTGCCAACATTTTAAAAACCACTGATACTCCTCCCGACGCTATCCTTGCCCTCACCTTTACAGAAGTAGGTGCCAAAGCCATGCGCCAAAGACTTTTAAAAACCATAGGCGAAACCGCTTACTACGTTAACATCTCCACCTTCCACGCTTTTTGCTCCGGAGTTATGCAAGAATTTCCCGATAAATTTATTATCTCGTCAGAGCTAGAACCACTATCAGAGTTAGAGCAAGTTGAAATTTTTCATCAAATTTTATCCCAATCTTCTTTTAAAATTATCAAGCCAGTCAACCAACCCTTTTACTACACCTCCGATTTGATCAGATCAGTTCAAAACCTAAAAAGGGAAGGGATTACTCAAAAAGAATTTTCATCAATTTTAAAACAAGAAGAAAGTTCAAAAGACCTAGACAAAAACCAAGAACTCTTAAAGGTATATATCGACTACCAAAAAATCATCAAAGAGCGTGGCCGTTATGACTTTGAAGACATGATTAACTTAGTGGTTGATGCCTTTAAAAAAGACAAAAACCTACTTCTCACTTATCAAGAAAGGCTTCTCTATCTTCTAGTCGACGAATTTCAAGACACCAACTCATCCCAAAATCAGGTGGTTAACTTACTGGCCTCATACTGGGGCGATCAAGCCAATATTTTTGTCGT
>JBDRQW010000122.1:0-3135 GCA_043826085.1 Candidatus Beckwithbacteria bacterium
TAATCTAATTTTTCTAAAGATTTTAAGCATTCTTTAGTATCTTTTAACCCCGAATAATGCACAATTACAATAAATACTTTTGGCATAAATTAAGCTCCTAAAAGGAGTTTAGTTATTTTAATCTTAACAAAATTACTTAAAAACGTCAAAACCCAGAATCTTAATAGAAACTGGGTTTTAAAACTATTTTAAAAGAAATTAAAGTTCTTCTGAATCTTCTGTAGTTTCTTCTGTTGCTGGTTCTTCTGTAACAGGGGTTTCTTCAACTGGTTCTGGTGTAGGTTCAGGAATAGGTTCTGGTATTGGTTCTGGTTCGGGGGCTGGTTCAGGAATAGGTTCTGGCATTGGTTCAGGCTCAGACATTGGTTCTGGAGTTTCTTCTACAACTGGCTCATTAGTTTCAACTGGTTCTTGGGTTGGTTCAGTTGTTGCCTCAGCAACTGCTTCTGATTTTTTCTTTTTCCCAGTAACAATTACTAATATTACCACTAAAACTACTATTGCGCCGATTATGATCCACATAAATTTAATTTATTAATTATTAGGATTTTTTTCTGCGACCTTGTTTTAATAATAGCATACTTTTAAAAGTCAACCAAATTAAATTAATAAAAATAAGGTTATTTAGAGTTAACTAATACCTTACCACAATCCCCGTCTTTTAGGGCGGGAAATTATTTGACAAATCCTATCAGTTTGGTATGCTATATATGGTTAGCAAAAGGATTATTTATTGAATCTTTATTCACTTAATACCCTTTGTCTGCCTAAAAATCAAAAAGGAGGATGGTGATGAAAAAAATAAAAGAGTTCTTTGGATCTTACCGCTGGGAAATGTCAAAAATAGAGTTTCTTTCTATTTTGGGGATAGGGACATGGATTATTGTTCTTTGTGGAATAAGTGCATTAATAAGCAAAAAACTGGTTCAATTCATAATACCTTTAATTGTAGTGCTGTTAATGTCTCTTTTTTATGCGATTATGTCTAGTGCTATGGTGCCGGAATATAGAAATTCAAGAAAAGAAATACTACAAACCCGTTGGAAATCAAATGTCTTTTCTGTATTGTTCTATTATTTACCTCTTTATATTAAAAGGAAATTGTTTTAAAAAAGTAGATCAAAAAAAATTAAAAGGGGCCGAGAGAGATCTCTCAGTCCTTTTTCTTTTTTATTTAAATTTTACTATTCATATACAAGACGGGCATAATTGCTTAAACAGGCAAGTTTTAAGAGTGTTATAACAAGGGACTAACTGATCCGCCTATTGGACGCATTTAGAACTTTTGATTGGTATAAAATAAAAGAAGAGATTAGTATATTTATATGATTTTGAATAAAAAAAGAGCCGCTTCTATCCATATAAAAACGACTCTGACTAAATACCGAGGTTTCTTCCTAGGTTTCTATCTCCTTTCTTGCCTTGTCGTGTAAAGTTGCGAGGCCAGAAAGCAATGTAAGTTGTTGGCCTAAATGATCTACGTTATGACAATTAAATTTACGCCCCCTATTCATTTGCCCTGTGCTATCTTCTGGGCTGTTATGAATTCCGCAAGCATCGCCAGGACAATCAAGGGTGAGGCGGCCATTATCACGAACATATGCACGAAAACTGTGCTTGGTATAGGAGTCTAATCTGACATACATTTTTCTATGAGTAGTTTGCATAGATTCAATTATTTCTGGAATGTCGTAGTGACCACTCTGCTCTAATGAATATAGCCAATTACACAAAGAAATACTGAATTCGCCCCAAAGAGAACCGCCATGAGCATCTTTAACAGTTATTGTTTCTATTGTCATAAGCTGGTCTAGAAGTGATGAAGTCTCAACTTCGGGAAACCACGATAAATTAAAGAAAATAGTAAGACTTGCTGAAATTGCATCGGCCATTCTCCAATCAAGTTCATAATCTCTTCCACTACCATTACAAGAAAGACATTTTCCGTCTAAAAAATCTCCTTCGCCAGAACCATTGCAATAATCACAAATTCCAGCATCTTTTTTAATCACTGGTATCTGAATCACAAATTCAACAAACTCTCTCTTTTCTCCTTTTCGAATAAATGCGTTATCAAAGCCAAAATTTCCATCAAATGTACCAATAAAGCTTTTGAAACTAAACTGCTTTTTAAAATCAGCAACTATCGGGGCATCATCACTAACAGGAGCTGTGCTTTTAATAAAATCCTTGTGCACCCTCAAAACAATAGCTGGTTTTGTTTTTCGAAAAGATAATTCATACCAACAAGGAATGTTCTCCCTGGTAAGCATTTTTATTTCTTTCATCTCTCCCTCCTTAAATTTAGAATGTTCAAACTATCTCTACCCTATCAAAAAACCTTAAAAAAGTCAAGGGCTTTGAAAACTCCGCAGTTCGTCCGCTATTATAACTTTATTAGAAGATTATGAATTACTCGTAACATTAAAAGAAAAGCTGAGAATTATAAACGATATCAAAAAAGATCCATCCTAAAATAACTTCTTTTTATTTTTCTGCAACCATCCTTTCCAATAGGGAATGCTTGTCTTCTTTTCAGAATTATTCCATATTTCAAGATTAATATATTGCCTCATAGCCGCATCAACGCCAGTTAAAGAATAAAGTAAAACATCTGCAGCATAATCTTTATTCGGATTATCAAGAATTTCTATCAACACATGTGTCAGCTCATCTACTTCATCATCGTTTAAATTTTGCAACATCTCAACTAATTCAATGGGTCTTATAACCTCTATTTTTCGGCCTAATGTTATAAATGGACTGCCTTCTGGTATATAAGAGGCATATCCAATTGTAGTATTATCTAAAATTTCAATTATTTTTTTTATTTTGTTTTTCATATATATAGTTATTAATTCTCATATAGAGGATAAAACTTGCCGATCTAGGCAATTATCCCCCCTTGGCTCCCAGATAAGATTCGAACTATTTTAATTTTTAATCTTTTCTTTTAAACCTAAAAACAACAAACCAAAAACACCTTTAAATATTCTTTTAAATCTTTTTGGTTGAATTATTAATCTCCATAACCACTCTAAGCCAATTTTTTGTAAAATCTTAGGAGATCTTTTAATTGATTGAGATGTAAAATCAAAAGCACCTCCAACACCAATAGCTATTTTAACTGATGGC
>JBDRQW010000123.1:0-3315 GCA_043826085.1 Candidatus Beckwithbacteria bacterium
AACATCATTCTGGAAATAAGTGATCCTGCAGGGTTTATCCCTGCAGGTGAAAAAATAAGTGATTTAACTGAGGGGACTGCAGGGATAAACCCTGAAGGTGTATAATTTAGTTATGCCTGGGAAAAATATAATTAAAGAGTACCGGCCAAAATCTTTTTATCATATTTATAATCGAGGGGTGGCCAAGCAAAAGATTTATTTAGATAAAGCTGATTATAAAAAATTCTTGGGTTATTTAAAGTTTTATTTAACCCCGATTGAGCTTCAGGGATCAACCCTGAAGGTTCCTATTTCTAGACAATTGAAGAATTATTCAGAAAAAGTAAAATTGATTTGTTATTGCTTGATGCCAAATCACTTTCATTTACTACTATACCAAACAGAGATTGATTCAATTAATTATTTTATGAGGTCTTTGGGAACAAAGTTTTCGATGTATTTTAATCGAAAATATAAGAGGGTTGGTCCAGTTTTTCAGGGAACATATAAGGCCGTGGAGATCAAGTCAGAGTCTCAATTAACATACATTACAAAGTATATTCATCGTAATCCAATTGAAATACTACCTTCAGGGATAAACCTTGAAGGCTATAAATATTCAAGTTATCCAAATTTTCTTGGTAGATTTAAACAGTCTTGGGTAAAGCCGGCAGACATTCTTTGTTATTTTAAAAAGAGTTCGTATAGAGATTTTGTTGAAGAAGTTGATGAAAGAGACCTGTATTTGGTTAAAGATGTTGTGATTGAAAACCCCTAAGCCTGCAGGCGGATTAGAGGAGAGCGACGGCGGCGACGGAGTCGGCTGATTTGTTAAAGCGCATTAAGATAACTCCTTGAGTGGTGCGGCCGATTCGTTTGATGTTTCTCATAGGTAGTTTGATAACTTGAGCTTTTTTACTGGTAAGGATGGCGGTTTTGGTTTGTTCGGTAACCATTATGGCGGAAACCAGGTTACCGGTTTTAGCGGTTAGTTTGGCAACCTTGACTCCCTTACCACCTCTTTTTTGGAGAGGAAAGTTTTCGATGGCGGTTCTTTTGCCCAAACCTTTTTCCATAACTACAAAGATATCATTAACTAGCTTTCTTTTACCTTTGGCTTTTAATCTGCCGGGGTTAAAAGCAGCCATGCCAACAACGTAGTCTTGGTCATTTAAGTTAATTCCTTTGACGCCACTAGCGGTTCTGCCTATTGGTCTGGCATCGGTTTCTTTAAACATTATAGATTGCCCAAGATGGGAAACCAGCATAACATTATACTTACCGCTGGTTCGTTTAGCCCAGACCAGTTGATCATCGTCTTTTAGGTTTATAGCTCGAATGCCATTGGTGCGAATGTTTGAGTAGAGTTTTAGGGCAGTTTTTTTGATGGTACCTTTTTTGGTAACCATGAGTAGATAACCAGCTTCGGTTTTGTTTTTGTCGATGGTGATAACCGATTGAATTTTTTCGTCGACATTGATGTTGGCCAAATTAATAACGGCCTGACCCTTGCTTTGTCTTGAACCTTGGGGGATTTCATAAACCTTGAATTTAAAAACCCGTCCCCTATCTGAAAAGATCAACATAGTGTCGTGAGTGTTGGCTTTAAACATTCGAGAAACTTCATCTTCGTCTTTGGTGAACATACCGGTAACTCCTTTGCCGCCCCTTCTTTGAGATTTGTAGGTATCAGTAGGCATTCTTTTAATGTAGCCGGTTTTGGTCATGGTAATTAAACACTCCTCTTCCGGCTCGAGGTCCTCGTCTGAAAAATTATTTAAAGACCTCTTGATTACTCTAGTTCTTCGGGGGTCGGCGTATTTTTCTTTTAATTCGGCTAACTCCTTAGTGATAGTGGAGATGACTTTTTTAGGAGTCGAAAGAAGGGTGATTAGTTTATCGATAGTAATTTTTAGGGCTTGATATTCGTCTTCGATTTTCTTTCTTTCCAGGGCGGCCAGTCTTCTTAGTTGCATGTCTAAAATAGCTTGAGCCTGAATGTCACTTAGTTCAAATTTTTTCATTAAGTTAACTTTGGCGGTGTCGGCAGTAGATGATTTTTTGATGGTGGCAATGACTTCGTCCAGGTTATCTAAAGCAATGATTAAACCTTCCAAAATATGGGCTCGCAACTTGGCAGCTTTTAGGTCGTATTGAGTTCTTCTGATGATCACTAATTGTCTGTGCTTGACATACTCGCTTAAGATTTGTTTTAGGTTTAGAGTTTGAGGGGTGCCGTCAATTAAAGCCACCATGTTGGCCGGGAAGTTGGTTTGGAGTTCAGTGTGTTTAAATAGATTGTTTAAGACTGATTTGGGCCTAGCATCTTTTTTAAGCTCAATAACTATTTGCATGCCTTTTCTATCCGACTCATCTCTTAGATCTTTGATGCCGGAAAGTTTTTTATTTTTAACAAGATCGGCAATTTTGGCAATTAACCTGGCTTTGTTGACTTGATAAGGTAACTCATGAACCAGGATTCTAGTTTGACCTTTTTTGTCTTCCTCCATGAGGGTTTTAGCTCTCATAGTGACGCTACCTTTGCCGGTAGTGTAGATTTGCTCAATTATTTTTTGATCGTAGATAGTGGCTCCGGTGGGAAAATCCGGTCCCTGCAGAGTTTGTAAAAGTTCTTCGATAGTAGTCTGACTTTGAAACTGACCGGCTAGAACTTGCGGTTTTTCCAACTCGATATTTTTAGTATCTTTTTTTCTATCTTGGTGATCGGTAACTGTGGATTTTTTTATCAAGGTATTGATAGAATCGACAACTTCTCCCAGGTTGTGGGGGGGTATTTTGGTGGCCATACCAACGGCGATACCGTCGGCACCCATTAAAAGCAAGTTGGGAAGTTTGGCCGGTAAAACCAGCGGTTCTTGTAAGGAACCATCGAAATTATCGGTTAGAGGGACAGTATCTTGATTGAGTTCGTTTAAGAGTTCAGCGGAAATTTTGGACATTCTAGCTTCGGTGTAACGCATGGCGGCCGGGCTGTCACCATCAACAGAACCAAAGTTACCGTGGCCATCTACCAAGGGGTATCTTAAGGAAAAGTCTTGGGCCATTCTAACCATAGAGTCGTAAACAGCAGTATCGCCATGAGGGTGATATTTACCTAAAACTTCTCCGACCACCCTAGCTGATTTTTTGTAAGGGCTGGCGTGAGTAATGCCCATTTCCTTCATGGCAAAGAGAATGCGACGATGGACCGGCTTTAAGCCGTCTCTAACATCAGGTAAAGCCCTTGAAATAATGACTGACATAGCATAGTCCAAGTAGGACTTTTGCATCTCATCAACAATTTGAACTGGTTTGATTTGACCGATATTTGTCATA
>JBDRQW010000124.1:0-7084 GCA_043826085.1 Candidatus Beckwithbacteria bacterium
CATTTTCACTTCTTAATTAAACAAAACAAAGACAATGGAATCCTTAATTCAATTGGCAAATTTTCAACCAGCTACGCTAACTATTTTAATATCCTCCACGAAAAAAATGGTCCGGTTTTTGAAGGTCGATTCAAAGCCGTAAGAGTTTCTTCAAACGAACAATTACTACACCTTAGTCGTTACATTCACCTGAATCCCTACACAGCTTTTATTGTTAAAGACATTAACCAGCTCCAAAATTATCCCTACTCATCTCTAAAAGAATATCTTCATCCGGAAAGATTCAACCTAGCTCAAACAAACGAGATTCTTAGTCAATTTAAATCACCACAAAACTATTTGAATTTTAATCTGGATCACGCCGACCACCAAAAACAACTTCGCCTACTTAAAGATATTACCACTCCGGAGTGGTAATATAAAATAAGCCCACCAAAAAGCCCCTCGATTTTTCCTCGAAGGGCTTTAAATTTTTATCTTAAATTCTCTTTATTCCTCAGGAACACAAACAAAACAAGATGTTTGAGCCGATGTCCAAGTTGGTTCAGCAGCAAATTGACCAGTACCAGCTCCACTACAACTAGTTAATTGCGTAGGAAATCCAGTAGATGACACGGCAAGAGCTTTTAACTGTCCTACTGTTGCATCCCATTTAATTTTAGTTGCTTTTGAAGAAGGAATAAAACAAACACTGACAGAAGAATCACCCTCTGCTTTATAAATATATAAATCATCTTCAATTGAATTTATAGTCCTAAAAGCTTTTCTTTTAGAAAACTGGCTTTTTAATTCCTCAGAATTTACCAATAACCCTGGCCATGAACATCCACTTGTCCCAGCTCCGCTAGTTATTTCGTCACCCTGTGCAGGAATACCATCAGCTGCTCCACAAACTCCAACTCCATTCATATCAGCTGTACCTAAAAAAGCGGCTGTTACTGAAGTTATTGGAGTTATGGTAAATCCAGCATCCATCCAAGGATATGCCTCATATGAAGCATAGTATCGATCAATCGCTTTAATAATCTGGGCCGCATCAGCTCTTCTGCCGGCATCTCTTCCTTTATTTAACTGCTCGATAGGATTAATAGCAGACAGCACCGCCACCGCCAAAACTCCTATCAAAGAAATAACTACTAACAACTCTATCAAGGTAAAACCCTTCTTATTAATAAACTTCATAAATTCCTCCTAAAATGCACTGGTAAGATTGTAAATTGGTAGGATGATGGCTATTACCAGAAAAGCCACACCCACACCTAATATAATCATCATAAGTGGCTCGATTGCCGTTGTCAAGCCCTTAACCGCCTGCTCCGCCTCAGTCTCAAAATACTTCGAAACATTCATTAATACCTCATCAATCTTGCCGGTTTCTTCTCCCACTGCAATCATCTGTGGCACCAATGGGGGATAGTGCTCAAATTGCCCAATCGCCGCCGCCAAGGGAATTCCTTTTTCAACATCTTTGGCGGCTTTTTTTAAAGAACTCGAAAAAACCACATTATCAGCCGCCCCGGAAACAATCTCCAAAGCCTCAACTATCGAAATTCCCGCCTCAACCAATAAAGCTAAAGTTCTGGTAATTTCAGTTAAAATGATTTTTGTTCTAAGCTTACCCACAATCGGCAACCTCAAAACTTGAGTATCAACAATAGTTCTACCTGATGGCGTTTTTTTCCACTTTAAAAAACTATAACCGCCAACCACCAAAATCAATAACTGCGCATACCAAGTTTTTACCATAAATGTAGACATCCCAATTAATATTTTAGTCATGCCCGGAAGTTCCGCACCAAACTCATCATAAAGCGAAGTTAGTTTTGGAATCACAAATATCATCATCACCGCCGCCACCGCTATCATTGCAGTAGTCACAATTGCCGGATAAATCAAAGCATTTTTAGTCTTAGACCTAAACTCCGCCTCTTTTTCCAAATTATTAGCCAAACGCAACAAAACCTTTTCCAAAACTCCGGCTACCTCACCGGACCTAACCAAAGACAAATAAACCGGACTAAAAATACCCTCATGTTTACTCAAAGCTTTATAAAAAGAACTTCCACCTTCAACATCACGCAAAATATCATCAACCATTTTAGCCATCGATAAATTAGATTGATATTTTAATATTGATAAAGAAGTAGTTAAAGGTAATCCCGCCTTAACCATGGTCGCCAATTGCCTGGTAAAATGGACCACATCCTGCTTTCTAACCTTATTAAATACCTCAAACATCTTCATCCAAGCAGGCAAAACCTCGATCTTTTTCATACTAACGATAAACAGTCCTTTTTCTCTTAAAATACTTTGAGCTTGAACTTGACTGACCGCCTCCACTTGACCTTTAACTTTATTATTTCCTTTATCTGTAGCTAAATAATCAAATTTTTCCATAAACTATTTCTTTACTAATCTAGTTAGCTCTTGAGGCATTAAACAATACTCTTTAGCTACCTTAAACTCAATTTTCCCGGCATTAACTAATCGAGCTAAATCTCTTTCAAGTGATTGCATTCCCAACTCCCCGGAAGTTTGAATCACATTATTAATCAAATGAGACTTTCCCTCACGAATACTTGTTTTAACTGCCGTTGTTCCGGTTAATATTTCCATAGCCGCAGTTCTACCGCCACCAATAGTTGGAATCAATCTTTGAGCTAAAACCGCAGATAAAACATTGGCCAATTGAACCCTAATTTGAGCTTGTTGATGCTCGGGAAAAACATCCACGATTCTATCAATCGTTTGAGCCGCACTATTTGTATGAAGAGTAGCCAAAACCAAGTGACCGGTTTCTGCCACTGTCAAAGCCGCCGCAATTGTTTCATAATCTCTCATTTCTCCCACCAAGACCACATCCGGATCTTCTCTTAAAACTGACTTTAAAGCCACTGTCCAAGAATGAGTATCCCCATGCATTTCCCTCTGAGAAACAATACTCTTATTTGGCACATAAATATACTCGATCGGATCTTCAATCGTCACAATATGATCCGCCCTTTTATTATTAATCTCATTAACAATCGCCGCCAAAGTAGTACTTTTTCCATGTCCGGTTGGACCGGTTACCAACACAAATCCTTGTCTAAGCTCAGCTAATTCATTACAAATTTTTGGTAAATTTAACTCTTCAATCGACTTTATTTTTTCACCGATCAACCTTAATGCCGCCGCCATATTACCCTTTTCAAAATAAGTATTTACCCTAAATCTAGCCTGCTTTCCAAACTGCACTGAAAAATCAACTTCTTTATTTACCAAATATAAATCTTTTTGCTGGGGATTAAGCAAGGGAAAAATCAAATCTTTGGCTATTTCTTTAGTTATTATTGCTTCCCCCTCAACCGGAATTAATTTGCCATCAATTCTAATATGCGGCGCTACTCCAACCACCACATGTAAATCAGATGCTTGTTTATCTACAACTAATTGTAATAATTTTTTTATATCCATATTAAGTTTCAGCTACTCTCAAAACTTCTTCAAGAGTAGTTATGCCCTCCACAACTTTTAAATAACCATCCTGTTTCATCTCAACCATACCATCACTAACCGCTTGAGCTGTAATTTTAGAAGATGGTGCTTGCTCTAAAATCAATTTACCAATTTTTTCAGTAACCGGCAAGACCTCAAAAATACCAATTCTTCCGGAATAGCCGGTTCCATTACAAGCTTCGCATTTTTTACCTCTATAAAGCTCAAAACTATCCTTTATTAAAAGTGGTCCCAATACTGATTTAATATCCGCAATCACCTTTGGTAGGGGAGTATAACTTTCTTTACAATGATCGCAAATCTTTCGAACCACTCGCTGACCAACTATACACGTCATTGAAGAAGCCAATAAAAATGACTCCATCTCCATATCAGAAAGTCTCGGTAAAGCCCCGGCCGCACTATTAGTATGCAAAGTCGAAAACACTAAGTGTCCGGTCAAAGAAGCCTGAATTGCCAATTCAGCTGTTTCGGTGTCTCGAATCTCTCCAACCATGATAATATCAGGGTCTTGTCTCAAAAAAGACCTTAAACCGGAAGCGAAAGTCAAACCGGCTTGAACATTAACCTGAGTTTGAGTAATCCCGCCAATCTGATACTCAATCGGGTCCTCCAAAGTCATAATGTTAACCTTGGGCATATTAATCTGATTTAAAACCGAATACAAAGTGGTAGTTTTACCGGATCCGGTTGGCCCGGTCACCAAAATAATTCCGTGAGGCACTCTAATTGAACTTTGCAAATTCACTAAAGCCTTCCCTCTTAACCCCAACTCAGGTAAACTTGGCACTTTTAAAGATTTTTTTAATAACCTCATAACGATCTTTTCGCCATGAGAAGTTGGCAAACTCGAAACCCTCAAGTCAACCTCTTCATCGGCAGTCCTAAAGTTAAATCGACCATCCTGAGGAATTCTCTTTTCGTCTATCTTCATGTGAGACAAAATCTTAATTCTGGATATCACCGAATCATGAACATTTCTGGGTAAAACCAGTTTTTCATACAAAATTCCATCTATTCTATAACGCACTCTGGTTTTTTCTTCCATTGGTTCAATGTGAACATCCGAAGCCCTGGCTTTAATGGCAAACTCTAAAATCGTCGAAACAATCTTGGCAATCGGGGCTTCTCGAATCACCCCGCCACTAATCTCAGCAGTTCTCAAAAGAATATCAGGATTTGATTCAGCCGTATCTTTCAAGGCCTCGGTTACCTCACCGGACAAACTTTGAGCATACCTTAACTTAATCTCTTTGGCTAACTTATTTTTACCTCCCAAATGAGGCTTAATCTTCATCCCGGTCTTTCTCTCAATAAAATCAAGGGCTTGAAGATCAACCGGATTGGCCATTACCAATAATAAAATATTATTTTCTTTATCAATAGAAATGGGCAAAGCCAAATACTTAATCGCCACTGCTTCAGGTAAAACATTCAAAGCCTCCGGAGAAACACTAGTGTTAGATATATCCAAATAAGGAATCTTTAAAATTTCAGCTTTAGCCTCAGAAATTATCTCTTCAGAAGAAAGATTATGAGCCATCAAAATATCTTCCGGTAAAAGAGTGGAATTAATCGCCTCCGCCTTAACCCGCTGATAATCAGCTTCGTTTAATTTATTTTTAGCTTTGAGTAAATCCAATAATGAAGTGTCTAGGGCAGGCATAGTTAATGACATTATCGCGGTTAATTGGTTATAATGTCAACATGCACTCAATTTTAATTACCGGCGGCGCCAAACAAAAGAGGTTAAAAAAAGCTAATCAACACGCCAAAACTACTCTGGAAAAAAATCTGGATACCAAAATTCTAGAACCAAATCCATCTATTACCATCAAACAAATTAGAGAAATTGAAAAATTCTTAAGCAAAAAACCCTACCAAAAAAACCTTAACATCTGTTTAATAAAACAAGCTGATAAACTAACCATTCCCGCCCAAAACGCACTTTTAAAAACCTTAGAAGAACCGCCAAAAAATTCTTTAATAATTTTACTTGCCAAAAACGAAAATCAGTTACTTGAAACCATAACTTCCCGCTGTCAAATTATTCAACTTAAAAATAAAAATAAATTAAGTCAAAAAAATCGCCAGATCCAACAAACTATTTATGATCAGCTGGTCAAATCAACCGTCTCGGAAAGAATTAATCTTGTTTCCAGCTACGCTACCAATAAACTTGAAGCCATTAAATTTTGTAAAAATCAAATCTTATTTTTAAAACCAAATATTATTAATCAGTCCCAATTAATTAAAAAATTAACTTTAAGTCTTGCTCAACTTAATGCTAACCTTAATCCCAAGTTGGTTCTGGAATCCCTTTTCTTTTCCTACTAATCTTGATAAAATGTTGACAGGTGATTAATCCTCCTGATAAGGTAGTTAGTTCAAAACTTATTATGATAAAAACAAAAAATACTTATACCGCCTCAGACATTACCGTCCTGGAAGGCTTAGAACCGGTCAGAAAACGACCCGGTATGTATGTTGGCTCCACCGACGAAAAAGGCCTTCATCATATTTTAACCGAAATCATAGACAACTCAGTCGACGAAGCCATCCCGGGTTTTGCTAAAAATATCTGGGTTAGCATCAATAAAGAAGGCTATGCTACAGTTATGGACGATGGTCGGGGCATCCCCATTGACAAACACAAATCAGGTCTTTCGGCTCTAGAAGTTACCATGACCAAACTCCATGCCGGCGGTAAATTTGGCTCCTCAGCCTACCAAGCCTCATCCGGTCTTCACGGGGTCGGTTCTTCAGCTGTCAATGCTCTGTCAAGTTGGATGAGAGTCATTGTTAAAAGAGACAAAAAAATGGTTTACCAAGACTATAAAAGAGGTATAGCCACCACCAAATTAACCCCAATCACCAAAAAAATAAACCTAAATAAACTTCTTCAATCAAATCACTTTCCTGTTCCCAATTCAAACTCTTTTACTATCAGTTCCTTTTTACCGGATACCCAAATTTTTAAAAAAACCATAGATTTTAGTTTTATTAAAATTAAAAATTTATGCCGTGAAAGAGCCTTTCTAATTGGTGGGTTAACCTTTCACCTCTACGATGAAAAAACCGACGAAGAGTGTCACTTTTACTTTGATGGTGGCATCAAATCCTTAATTAAACACTTAAATAAATCAAGAAAAACTCTTCACGAAATCATCCATTTTTCAAAAGAAATCAAGCTCGAAGATAACCCCCTTGGCACTATCGGGGTTGAGGTAGCCATGCAGTACACCGACTCCTACAACGAAAGCATTCAATCCTTTGCTAATGTTATTAATACTCACGATGGCGGTACTCACTTAACCGGCTTTAAGATGGCCCTAAACAGAGTGGTTAAAGATTATGGTCTTAAAAATAACTTATTTAAAGACTTTAAAAGCACAAAGAGTAAATCAAGTGGCTTAACTTCAGATGACCTAAAAGAAGGCTTAACCGCCGTGGTTTACATCAAGATGCACAGCAATGAAATTCAATTTGAGTCTCAAACCAAAACCAAACTCAATAATCCCGAAGCTCAATCAGCTGTTTTTGCTGTTACCAAACAATTCTTAACCGCTCACTTTGAAGAAAACCC
>JBDRQW010000125.1:0-7031 GCA_043826085.1 Candidatus Beckwithbacteria bacterium
TTGCTACAAACGAAAAAGGCAAATGGAGAGCTTACACGGAAGTTTCAAATGGAGCGACTGGGACAAAAAGCATTATATTTTATCGGGGGAGAGACCGTTATGTATAAAATAGAAGATATTATCAACAAGGTTCATTGCGCCGATTGTCTTGAGTTTATGAAACAAATGCCCGATAAATGCGTGGATTTGGCTCTAACTGACCCGCCGTATGGCTTGGGGTTTCAATATGAACAATTTGAAGATACACAGGAAAATCTTAAAAAATTGGTTGATAGTTTTATGCCCGAGGTTTTGAGAATAGCGAAAACAGTTGTTTTAACGCCTGGAATAAATAATATACATCTTTATCCAAAACCAAAATGGATTTTGTGTTGGACATATTCGGGGGGAGCTAACTATTCGTCTTGGGGGTTTAACTGTTGGCAACCGATATTAGTCTATGGTGCTGACCCATATCTAAGAGATGGTTTAGGGGCAAGAAGTGATGTGATTATTGATAATGTGCCAGCAAAAGATTGGGGACACCCTTGCCCGAAGCCAGAGTCGTTTATAAAAAAATTATTAGTTAGAGTTTCTACAAAAGAAACCGATTTAATTCTTGACCCATTCGCTGGTAGCGGGACTACCTGTGTCGCCGCCAAACATCTTAAAAGGAACTTTATCGGAGTAGAAATATCAGAAAAGTACTGCCAGATAGCCAGAGAAAGATTAAGACAGAATATCCTTTTATAAGTCCCCTGTTGATAACTTTTGATTTTGGCTTAAACACTACATAATTTTAACAGTTTGACACGCAGCTTATCTTTTTGGTAAAATGAAAGCAGAATATAAGACACGCGAATGAATTTAGAAATCCAAAAATTCGCGACAGGTTTTTGAGACGCCTTTTTTGGCGTTTTTTTATTTACGAGGTTTTGGTGAGTGGGGAGCGTAATTAAACCTTATCCTCCCCATTCTCTAAAGCCCGATAAGGTTTATGAAAGAATTTAACGGATGGATAAAGCTGCACAATAAGTTTTTGGAGTGGGAGTGGATAAATAAGCCAGAGATGATAAGCGTGTTTATTTATTTACTTCTAAGTGCCAACTATCAGGAAAAGAGCTGGCAAGGTCAGATAATCCGGCGCGGACAAACAATCATAGGTAGGGAAAAATTGGCTCAAACACTGGGTATTTCGCCACAAACCATCAGAACTTGTATAAGTAAGCTAAAATCAACCAGCGAAATAACCACCAAATCAACCAACAAATATACCCTCATTTCTATCTTAAATTACGATAAGTACCAGAGCAAATCAACCAGCCAACCAACCACCAATCTAACAAACAATCAACCAGCAACTAACCAACAACTAACCACACCTAAAGAATATAAGAATATAAGAAGTAAAGAAGAAGATATCTCTAAAGAGATAGTCGCCTACGGCAACCCACAGATAAATCAAGTAAATTCTTTCTTAAAAGCAAAGATAGGTGGGAGTCCAGATGGAAGTATTGCCGAAAACCGCCGGTTTGCCAAACTCCTATTAGACAGGATGAAAAAAGACTATCCCGACAAAGAACCCGTTAAACAAGTTTGCTCTTTAATAGACTACGGCATAGAAGATAAGTTTCACGGAAAGAATATTACCACCTTTAAATATCTTTACTATAATGCCCAAAAAATCATCGCTTCGGTTAGAAGCAACAAAGGAAAGGTGGTGATTATAAAATAGATATGCCTTATGGAATTTATAATCACAGAGAAACAAAGACACCAATTTATACTACAGAAAGAAATAGTAAAATTGGTATTTCAAGAATAGGAAAAAAATTATCAGAAGAAACCAAAAAGAAGATGGCATTGGCACACAAAGGAGAAAAAAGTCATTTATGGAAGGGAGGAATAACATCGGAAAATAAAAGAATTAGAGATAGCATTGAATATCGTCTATGGCGCGAAGCAGTATTCGCGAGAGATAACTGGATTTGTCAAAAAACTAAGGTTAGGGGCTCTGAATTACATCCACATCATATTTTAAACTTTGCTGAATATCCCGAACTTCGTTTTGCCATAGATAATGGAATTACTTTATCAGAAAAATCACATAGGGAGTTCCATAAAATATATGGAGAGAAAAATAATAATAAAGAACAGATAGGAGAATTTATAAAATGAAATTCAAGATAACTCTTTATAACGGAAATCCGATATTTTTAGAAGAAGAACAAGGAAAGCAAGTTATGTCCGCTTGGGCTTCAGGCGTAGAAAAGATAGTTTTAGCCGACACTGCCTTGGCTTCGTCAAATATCGCCACCATAGAAAAAATAGACGAAGAGCCAGATTATCCTAAACTGGAAATGCCGACTAAAGTTTATAACAGCGAAAAACACAAACAAACGTGTGAGTTGTTGGATAAAATTAGAGCAGAGTTATCGGCTAAAATTGGCTGGAAAAATCAACGGGATAAATTTGGCAACTTGATTACAACCAAGGTTGACGATAAAAATAAAGTAAGTCGGTTTGCTAAAATGAAATACTGGAAACTTTTAGAAGAATTTGAAATCAATAAGGGTGACCGCGCCAATAAGGACGAGCGCAATAAGTTAAGGGTGGCCACTGGGTTGGAATTACTGCCTAATAATTGGACAATATGACCAAAGAACGTGAAGATTATTTAGACGACCAATACTGGCTTGATTATTGGCGCCAGGATTTAGAAATAGAATACGAAGAAGCTTTATATCGTGCGACATAATCCTCCCCGGAGGGCTTTCAAAGCGACACCTTTTTAGGTGAGCGAGAGGACTAACTAGCCCTAAGATATAATTTTGTTAGTCCTCCGGGAAAGATTATTTTGAGCTATCTTACTGTGCATCCATTTGCCGGTCTCCATCACTCGGCATTCCGAACAAGCCCGTCGCCATATTCCGTGTTGACAGTAAAGTGGATCAAGATAGGCGGGGTTATAACTTCCCTTTATTCTTATTGGTTTTTGATTAAGATGTCGCATAGTTTTTTAACAAACAAAAAAACACGATAGCAAGGTGTTAAATCGTGTTTTAAAGTCTTTATAAGCGGTTATAGCGGCTTATAGATGGTTAAAAGCGGTTAAATTAAAGTTTTACGGCAATTTCCGCAAACGGTTATTATGTCGCCCGTGTTTATTTCAACATCGGCGTAATATGGCGTATTCGTTTTACACTTATCGCAATATAAGGTTTGCGGTTTCTGTAATTGTTTGAGTATCCCCATAGAATGGCGCTTTATAACTTCATTAGTTGAGCTTAAAAGCTCCCCAAGTGTTAATTCGGTAGAATAATTAGCCATATTTTATAGGTAAAATGTATTATATTCTGTTATACCAGCTTTTCTGAAAAATTTGCCAGTATTCATAATATAAGTCCATCCACCTGACCAGTGGCTTAATAGCTTGTAATACCCCAACATCAGCAATCCACTCACAAGCGAATCGGTATCAAAGCCATATTTTCCATCGCCATCGTTGTAGTTATCGCCCCGACCAGCCCCAAACAATAAAGATATATCAAGCAATTTTTTTACCCATAATTTACAATGCCAATTCCGAGTTTTTATATGGTATTTCATAGGTTTATGCTTGGTTAATTATTGTTATGGGTTCAAAACATTTTTTACAGAGATAAACGGCACAAGCAATCGCATCGTGCGGCCAAAAATCTCCTTCTCCGCCATTATCCCTTAAATTGCAGACAAAATCCCCTTCTCTTGTTTCCTCAATGGCTACAAACATAATTCTGGCTTCACCGCCGCATTTGCATTCGGTAGTCGGTTTAAATGACTCCTGCCAAGTTCTATCAAGCCCGGTTTCCCCTAAGTAGATATTCATTTTGTTAAAGAGCAGACAATCCCTTGCAATGAAAGTCGCTCAATAGAGAGCTTGAGCCGTTGCGTCAAGCCCTCAATCAGCGGCCTTAATACTAAAATTAGTTATTCTATTATTTCCCCGCAATCCTCGCAAAAAACGCTTATCTGTTCACCTTCAATAAAGTATTTCCCAAAATCCGTGTCTGGCCGTTCGCACTCCGCAAAATACCCGTCTTTTATATTGCGGTAATACGATTTTTCCGTGATAACGATATTTTCGTGCTTACATTGTGATTTGAGTTTTTTTACTAACATAATTTTCACCTCCTTCCGTATAATGTTTTAATGGTAATTTATATCCCTTCTTTTCAATAAATTTGATATAGCCGACAATGGTTTGGTTGCCAGACACGCCCAAATACCGCCGAATAGTCGCCCAAGTGGGCGGTCGCCAGTTATTTTTATTCCAAACAAAGTCATAAAATTTTTGTTGTTTGATGGTTAGATTTTTCATTTTAGTTTGAGCTATCTTATAGCGAATCGGCAAGTCCCCATCGCTGTGCAGATTTTTTATAAGTTTTACCCCATTTTTTAAAAATTCCGTCAAGTTCGTTAAAAATACAAACAAAAAAACCGATAACAAGCTATTAAATCGGCTTTTTGCTTTTTGGCTATTCGGTTTTACAGTTTATACACGGCTTATCGTGAAAACATTCAAACTTTTCGCCTTTTTGCTTTTCGCTTTTTGATACTTTTTGCGTGATATGCTGATTATCTGGCATTACCGCCGCAAAAGCATAATAATTATCAGTTGAAACGACTGACATACAAGCTATCTCTTGTCTGTTTCCGTTGATTTCCGCCGTTATAACCACCAATATATTTTGGTTTCCCCCCTGCCCTTTTGTTGCCCGTTCACTTGTTGTTGTTGCGTATAATCGCATTATTTCGTCCCTCCTTTCTCCAGTAAACTGGCAACCTCGCCAAATATATCATCAATCGCTTTATACTGTGCCATCTGAAGGAGTTTAAATCCATCTTCTTGCGCCCCATATTCTTGCTGTGCTTCCGTGATATAGTAGACATTGTAATTGCTTTCATTGAGCCACGCTGTTAGGTCGCTGGTATAAACATCAACCAAGCCGTCCACGATCTCGCCCCGTACCTCGTCAATATCCGCGTCATCATCATATTGTCCAAATGCATCCAGTATGCTGTGGTACTTATCAAATATCCAATCAGACGGCAACCGCTCGCCGTGAGCATTCATTATGCTGTCCCGCAACGCTTGCGGAGGCTCGCCCTTAAAAATCGTTATTGTATCCTCGCCTCGCTGTTTATACTCAAAAAATCCCAAATACTCCTCAATCAGTTTTTTATTCATTGATTTTGAAAGAACAGACCGCTTGTCATAATCCGCTCAATTCTGCCCGCTATTCACAAGATAACGGACATAATCAACGGCTTATGCTTTTCTGCCTTGCCGCCTTGCCTTTATCATTTCAAACATTGATATATCATTTTCATCATCTTTGGCTTCTAATTCGCTTTTATAGTATTTTCCCCACTTTGGGCATTTCCTAATAAGTAAATCGGCTATATCCAGATATGTTTCAATGGACACTTCCCAATGTTGCGGATACATAACAGCGTTTGATACAGCGTTTGTTTTTATCATTTTATTTTATTGCTTGATTTCTCCTGAATATAATTATTTACATTCTGGTAGAAAATCTCGCAAGGATTAAGGTTATCAATCTGCTGATATAATTCCCCGCCAAAATCGTCATCATCTTTTACATCCCACCATAAGCCAAATGTTTTACCTTTTGCTTTTTGCTTATCATACCAAACATTAAGCATCTTTTTTTGTTGTATTGTTAATTGCCTCATTTTATTCACCTTCCTTTCTATAAGATACTAACCAGCAGCAGCCATCCCAAACAAGCCAGCGCCAACATAGCACCAGCCAGAATAGCATCGCCGGGCCCCGACCTTTTGATTTTGTCCTTGCTGTGGTAAAATATAGTCATAAGTTTTAGTTTATCGGCATTGAAGGCAAGCCGTCGCTGGATAGCTTGCCGTCAATAACAACGACTAAATTCCCTTTATAAACTGATTTTTACTTATTGTTTTTATGTTGACGCCCATTATAGCATTAAGATATTTTTCCGCCCTATCTTTTGAGAACCCCCTTAATTCATTTAATAAACCTTTAGCCTTTTCAAATTCTCTCCTATAAACAGCATCATAAAATAATTCTTTTGGACTATCCATTTTTTTAAAGTGCCAGCGACTACACCAATTAAAAACGCCGTCCGGATGATAAGAGCATCGCAGACGGCTTGATTAAGTATTTTAGACGCTCTTATCGTCTGAGTTCATTTTATCACAATGTTATAACAAGTCAAGCCCCGCCTAAATATATTGTGCGACATAAAACAAGTATAAAAAGAGAGTTAAAAAATAGCATTGTACGACTGTTGATAAGTTTTAATAGCGTATAATATAAATATAAAGTTATCCCCAACTATGTTTTATATTGACATAATTCAAAAAAAGTGTTTAAACATATAAATACGCCAAAGATAAAGAAGTAATGAAAAAACAATGACAACAAACAACGCGGAGGATATAATAAAGTTAAGCAAGGCGGACAAGTTAAAGATTTTAAAAGAGCTTATAGATCAGACACGGGCCAGCATTCATACCGGACTATTAAAGGAGAGATTTTGGCGCCGCAAAGCCATATCAGATGGCAGGCCCGCCGAGATGATGCTGGCACAACAAGGCGCGGACATAAAAAAGCAGGTAGAATGGTTAGGATTTTTAGAAGAGATAGCCAAAGAGCCAGAGGGCAAAGAATAAGGGGAAAAAGTACAAAGAAGACAATCAAGTGATGGGTTGGTGGTGCGGTTGAGGTTGGTTGATGTGGTGGGTGGGGTGGTGGACTGGTATTTTTCAATAACAAAGCGGTCAAATTAAAAAACAATACGCAACGAATAAAAAAGAATAATGCAACACAACGAGCAGGAAGTCAGGGCAAAGCAGTAAAAGGGTATAGCAAGGACGGTATAATAATGTTATAATGGCTTATATAAGCCAAAAGAGAAGGGTGTGGCTACTTCGCACAATAACCGTTGTGCGACATAAAAACAAAAAGAGCATAGGCGACCCCCATAGGCGATAGGTTCCATAGGAAATTA
>JBDRQW010000126.1:0-8057 GCA_043826085.1 Candidatus Beckwithbacteria bacterium
CCACCACGATACTTATGCGCTAATGCCCCACTGTGTAAATTAACAGGCACGGTTAAAACAGCGCCAAGCCCGAGCCCAAGCCCGAGTTTGAGTCCGAGTCCTTCTCCATATTTTCCTCCATCTCAACCTGATACGGGTACACCCTTGGTTTTGACATTGGGAGCGGTGGGGGCGGGGGCTTTATTGCTGGTTTTAAAAAAGAAGTTTAAATAAATGAATCGAAAAAAAATTATAGTTTGGTCAATTAATTTAGGATTGGTTTTGGCAGTCGGAGGGTTGGTTTGGATTTTTGGTCCGAGTTTATTTATGGAGATTCAGTTTAAGGAGATGAGTAAACAGAGAGGGGAGGGTGAGGCGAGTAAATCAGGTTTTAGCAGTTTGATGTACTCGATGTCCGGGGTGGAAGAACCTATGAAAATTAATATGGGTTTGGTCAGTGATGAGGCTAGTTTGGTAGTGCTATCCGGGTTCGGGGTTTTGGTGGGCGAGGAAGTGTTAATAGCGCCGATTTCCAGTGAATTTGGTTTGGTGATTCCAAAGATTTTTGCCAATGTGGCAGTCACAAAAAATGTTAATCCGGCTGACGAGAAAGAATATCAAGAAGTTTTGAGGCAAGCCGGAGGAGTGGCTCATTCGTCCGGAACATCAGTGCCGGGTGAATTGGGGACAACCTATATTTTTGGACACTCGACTGATGCCAGTATAAATGTGGAACGATTTAATGCGGTTTTTTATTTACTTAATAAACTGGAGCCGGGTGATTTGATTGTGGCTTATTATAAAGGTAAGCAATATAAGTACGAAGTCAGCGATAAAAAAGTGGTTGATCCAACAGATTTATCAGAAATTGTGAGGGTGGATAATGAAGAGAGATTGGTGTTGCAAACTTGTTGGCCACCGGGAACGGATTGGCGAAGATTATTGGTAGTGGCTAAACCAAGGGAGGTTTAGGGTAAAATATAGATATGGAGAGAATATCTGTTTTTAAGAGATTGAGGTCAAATCCATTAACTGTTTGGTGGTGGGAAATTCGGGTTTATTTAAAATTTTTGAAAAAGTATTTTTCTGATAAAATATTGAGGTCATTAGAAGGATTTGAAGCGGGAAAAGGAGTAGTGGTAGAGGGTTTGGTAGCCAAGAGGGGGAGATATATGAGGCCGTTTTTGCATACCGGAATGGTGGGCTTATTTTTGGTGGGAATGTTGTTAGCGCCGGTGATTACCAATGTAGTTGGCGAGGAAGAAAGTGTGGGACAGGGAGGAGTGATTTTGGGAATGACTATGAACATGATGGATACGACTACCAGCGTGTCGATAAAACCTCGCGATGGAGTGGTGACTTATATTGTTTCTGAAGGGGATACGGTCAGTTCGATTGCCAATAAATTTGATGTTTCGATTGATACGATTAGGTGGCAAAATGACTTGACTAGTATTGATGCGATTAAGCCGGGACAAAAATTGGAAGTGCCGCCGGTGACCGGAATGGTTCACAAGGTAAAGCGAGGCGAGACAATTTATTCAGTGGCTAAAAAGTATGATGTAACGGCTCAACAGATTGTTAACTGGCCGTTTAACAGTTATGCTGATGACGAAAAGTTTGGTTTGGCGGTGGGGCAGATTTTAATTGTTCCCGATGGAGTGAGGCCGGCAGTGAAATTATGGGATCCAAAGAAATATGTGGCTAGTACGACTCCGAATGCCGGGGCAGTATCGGCAACCGGTCAGTTTGTGTGGCCGGCGGGAGGTAATATTTCACAACGGTATGTTTGGTATCACAAGGCGATTGATATTGCCAATAAAGCGGCACCGGTAATTTTGGCGGCGGATAGTGGTAAGGTTACAATGGCTGGTTGGCCGGATGGATTTGGTTATGGTAATCGAGTGATGATTGATCATGGGAATGGATTTGTGACTTTGTATGCACATTTGTCTAGTGTTAGTGTGGGAGCCGGGCAAACGGTGAATCGGGGAGATGTGATTGGGAGGATGGGATCAACCGGGCGGTCGACGGGGATACATTTACACTTTGAAGTTAGAAAAGGTGGGGTGTTGGTTGATCCATTGGGGTATTTGAGGTAGAAACCGTAAGAACCGTTCTTTCCGTTTTACTCGAGAGTTTTGTTTTTTATGAGCCTTTCGAGTTTTGATTTGTCTTTGGTCTGAGTGAGAAAAGATAGATAGTCTTTTTGAGGGTTGGGAGAGTTTTTAAAGAAGGCGTCTAGGATGGTTTGAGAGTCTAACCAATCTTTGATATTTTGGTTGAGTTTTAGGTAATCTTTTAAGGAAGAGTAGGGGTAATCGGAAGGAACCGTTCTTTCTGATTTTTTGGGGTTGAGGTGGATGTATTTGGTGAGGTAGAGAAGTTGTGGATCACTAGATATTTTGACGCTTTTAAATCTGCCTTGGAATAAGGCGCCCGAGTGTTTGTATTGATATTGAAAATACATGGCATAAGCAACGCTAACTTTTTGAAGCAAGTTGGTGAGGGTCGGGGAGGATTGTTTTTGAAAAAGGAGGAGATGAAAATGATTGGGCATTAAGCAGTAGGCGAGTAGAGTGTAGGGTTTGGGAGTTGATTTTGTTCTAGCTTTTTTCAGCTTTTTCTTTGACAGTTTGGCAAAAGCTCCAAGCTTTGGGTAGCGAAGATAGTATCTTAAAATATCTAGAAAAGTTTTGTAATCTTCTTGCTTTCTAAAGATTTTTTGCTTGAAACAACCGCGATTAACTATGTGATGATATGTATCGGGTTTAAAATTTCGTTGTAAATATTTACTTGGCATATCTATATTATGGAAGGAACGGTTCTTTCTGTCAATGGCGAGTGTGGTAAAATTATAAACATATGATTGATTACGCACAAATATATATTAAAGCAGGGGATGGGGGAGATGGTAAGGTGAGTTTTAGGCGGGAGAAGTATATTTCCAAGGGTGGGCCTGATGGCGGTGATGGTGGTGATGGGGGTTCGATTTATTTTATGGTTGATAAAGATTTAAATACTTTAATACCGTTTCAATTTAAAAAGAAATTTGAGGCTGAGAGGGGTCAGGTTGGTGGTAAGGCTAAGAAGCATGGTAAGGATGGGGTGGATTTGATAATTAAAGTGCCTCCGGGAACAAGGGTGAAGATTGGGTCGCGAGAGTTTGATATGATTAAAGTGGAGGATAAAGTGGGTGTGGCTCATGGGGGAACCGGGGGTTTGGGAAATTGGCAGTTTAGGTCTTCGACTAACACGACGCCGATGCTTGCTGAAAAAGGAACTTTGGGAGAGGAAAGGGAAGTTGTTCTGGAATTAAAGTTGTTGGCGGATGTGGGATTGATTGGAATGCCTAATGCGGGTAAGTCGACTTTGTTGTCTGTGTTAACCAAGGCTAGACCTAAAATTGCCAATTATCCGTTTACCACTTTGGAGCCTAATTTGGGGGTGATGGTATACGGAAAAGGTTCGGAACTAGAACATCGGAAAGTTCCGAACCTTAAGACTTTGGTATTAGCTGATATACCGGGATTAATAGAGGGGGCTAGTCGGGGTAAGGGTTTGGGGCATACTTTTTTGAGGCATGTTGAGAGGTGTGGTTTATTGGTTCATGTGTTGGACGGGGCTAGGTTATTGGAGGAGCCGTCAAGGACGGACCTTGACGGCTCGGAGGTGTTACTAAAAGATTATGAGGTAATTAGAAAAGAGTTGGGGGAGTATTCTGATAAGTTGGTGGAGAAGTCGGAGATAATTGTTTTAAATAAGATAGATGTGTTGAGTAAAACTCAGATTAATAAAGTCAAGAAATTACTCAAGGTTACGAACCTTGAGTTGATTTGTGTGAGTGGGGCGACCGGGGAGGGGTTGGATAAACTAAAGGGGAAAATTTTAGGCCTACAGGGATGATTCCCTCGATTTTACTCGGGATAAACCTTGAAGGTGGAATATGGGCCTGTAGCTTAATTGGCTAAAGCACTGCATTCGCATTGCAGAGACTGGCGGTTCGATTCCGCCCAGGTCCACTTACCTAAGTTTTGAGAGGTGGGTGATAAAATCTTGCCAAGAGAAAATTTCTCCGTTAGAGCGAGATTGAGAGTCGTCTCCGCCGTAGATAAGATTAAGATGGGAAGTTTTTTGTAGATAGTTTTTGATTAAAGTCAGTTTTTTGAATGGATGTTGGTGAATGGTTTGGGCGGATTTGATTTCATATAAATTGATCTTTAAGGAAAATTCTAGAAGAAGGTCGGCTTCTAATCCGGTTCGATCGCGCCAAAAGTATGGGGTGGTTGGATTATTATCATTGGCAAGTGATTTATAGGTTTCGGAGATTATCCAAGTTTCAAAGAGGGCTCCCAATTGAGAGTGAAGAGAAAGTTCTTTGGCGGAGTTGATACCTAGTAATCGACAAGCTAGACCAGTGTCTAAAAAGTAGAGTTTTGGGGTTTTGGTGAGGCGTTTGTTAAGATTTTTAAAATAGGGTTGGAGAAGTTTAATAAGGCCACTGATTTCAAGTAAGTTAATCCACGATTTGATAGTGTTATGAGTGACGCCAACATCTGAAGCCAGACTAGATAGGCTAAGAAGTTGTCCGGTACGACCAGCGGCTAAGCGTAAAAATCTATCAAAAGTAGGCAGGCTGTCTATTTTTGAGATGAGGCTGACGTCTCTTTCCAGGTAGGTTTTGATGTAGTTGTTAAGCCACTCAATGGGATTGGTTTTTTGATTATAAATTCGGGGATAACCTCCCAGCCAGATTTGTTTATATAAATCTTTTTGATTGAGGTGACTATTTTTTAGTTCTTGGTAAGAAAATGGATAGAGATTAAAAATCGAGATGCGACCGGCTAGAGATTGAGTGATGGAGTCGAGTAAAAGAAAGTGTTGTGAACCGGTTAGGATGTATTGGCCATTTATTTTATCTTTATCTGTTTTAACTTGAAGGTAAGAGAAAAGTTCGGGGGCTCGTTGAACTTCGTCGATAATTACGTATTTTGAGTAACGCTTTAGAAAACCTCGAGGGTCTTCAGTGGCAAAACGAAGATTGTCTGGTAATTCTAAGTTAACGTAGGCGTATTTTGGAAATAAAGATTTAGCTAAAGTGGTTTTGCCTGATTGGCGTGGGCCCAGTAAGCCGATGATGGGGGTTGATTTGGCTGATTTTTTAATAGAGGATGAAAGTAGGCGGGGGATCATTAATTGAATAATAACATATGGATGTAAAATTGTCAATCGGATTTACAATTTTACAATGTTTGTGTTTTGCTTGACAGGGGGATAATTTATGTTATAAGATAGGGTTTGTTAACTGCCTTTGGGTAGTTTTTTTAGTAAATAAAGGAGAAAAATATGGCAAAAGAAAGAAATTTAGGAGAGTTGGAGTTATTATTGGATTTAGTTGAGTCGAGGTATCCTGAAACAAAAGGAGTAAGGGGAATAGTTGAAGATAATTTTGAATTAAATAATCCAAAAAGATTTCAGGAAACACAAAAAAGAATAATTGAACATTATGGTGGTTGGTTAAATTCTATTAATTTGTGTAAAGGTAATTTTTATGAACTCTATGAAGATAGTATTCAAATGGCTATATTTGTAGCAAAAGAGAAAATATATCATGAAGAACAAATCGGTAAACTTGGTTTGAATACAGTACATGATATGATAGCGAAAATTTATACATTAGCGGGAACTGATAATCAAAATCAAGTGTTTGATCGGTTAATGAATGGTATTTGTGATGATGAGGGCTTACCAAATACAGGTGCGGTGATGAGAGGGGTGAGGAGTGCAATGACGACAAACACTTTATTAGAAGGCTCTCTTTTAATAAACTCTTTGACTGAAGATAATTTGAGACATCCAGAAACAATACAACCGTTAGTAAGTTAAGGTATTTTATTCTTATTCGGCGGAGGGGGTGGCTTGAGGGTTTTCGACTTCGATTGGTTCAAAGTCTGCCGGGGCTTGCGGGAGCGGGGCGGGTTGGGTGAGTTGACCGGATTGAGGTTTTGCTTGAGTTTCTTCTGCCGGCGCTTGAGGTAATTTAGCTTTTAATTCTTCCAGTTCTTTTTGAACTTGAGCGTAATCTTCTGAATCAGCCGGAACTAAAGAGATAACTTGTTGCATAGATTGATAAGCTTCCAATGGTTTTTCCGACTCGCGGTAAGCGGCGGATAAGTTGTAATAAGCGTTAGCTAAATCAGGCTTTAAGTTGATAGCTTCGGTAAAGCGGTCAATGGCTTCGTCATAGCGTTTTAAACTAAACATTAAGCCACCAAGATCAACTCTTAATCTGGGATTAGCCGGATCAAGTTGGATGGTTTGAAGATATGAGGCAATGGCAAATTTATCAGCATCTTCGGCAAAATTGACTAGTTGCCTGTAAATATTGGCAAGATTTTCCCAGTTAGCAGACTTAAAAGGATTTAATTGGGTGGCAATTCTGGCTTCTCTGATGGATTGTTGAATTAATTGAGAAACGGTTTCTTGGTCTTGGTCGGTTAATTCACCTTGTGAGGCTAAAGAGTTGGCTAAAGCCAAGTTGGTGCTTGAGTAAGCGACTCGGTGACGATCTATTTGGCCGTAGGTTTCAATGGCTTTGATTTGTAAATTATAGGTTTCGCCACCTAAATTTTTAGCGGCGGCGTCCAAGCTTTTTTTGAAATGAAATTCAGAGGCATAGACTTTGCTGAAAAATATACTGACAAAAAATAAACCGATAATGGCAGGGGCAGTTAAAAGCCAGGGTAAAATAACAGTAGGGGTTTTGGTGTCTGATCTTGGGGTGGGGTCATCGGCTTCCAAAAGAGTGATAGCATTTAGAGTGATGACTACATCTTTGATTTTGCTGATATTTTTTTGTTTATTAACACCAACTGTCAAAGCCAAGAAACCGACTAAAGTAATCCAGGCAACGCCGGTGTAGGGGATTAATAATGATAGACCAAAAGCAATAGTGGTAGCTATGGTTAGGGCCAGTTGATTAGCGGTGACCCGAGTGCCTTTGTTTCTTTTGACTAATTTACCAAAACTGGTAATTATTAAAGCAAAAAAAGTAGTCCCAATTACGCCAAGGGTGGTCATTAAGTGAAAGATTTCATTGCTTGATATTGAGAAATTAATTGACCAAAGATTGGTTTGATTAAGGCTTAGGGGTTTTAGTTTGGTGAATTGGTTTAAGAATGAACCGGGTCCCGATCCCAAGAAAAAGTTGGTTTTAAAGGTGTCGATAGCAATTGACCAACCGGCCAGTTTTGGCAGTAAGATTAGATTTAATTCTTGTCCGGGTAAAAATTGAGAACCGATTAGGATAAGGCTTGAAATGTTAATGCCGGCGGCCAGAAAGTAGGCAAGTTTGAAAGGGCCGGTTCTGGTTTTAAAGGCCAAGACTAAACTTAAGGGCAAAGTAATGACTAAAAAGCCGGCTAAAATTAAGGGTGAACCTAAGAGGGTAAAAGTTTTAACAGTCATGTATTCCGG
Organism: Candidatus Beckwithbacteria bacterium; assembly: GCA_043826085.1. GTDB lineage: Bacteria > Patescibacteriota > Microgenomatia > UBA1400 > CG1-02-47-37 > CAXBYZ01. Next base: position 7,456 of record JBDRQW010000126.1, read on the forward strand.
TAGGCTCATGTTGATAAAAGCGCCGGATAAAGAGAGGATGCCGAGTAAAGCGACTGTGCTTGAGACTATAATAAGGCCGTTAATAATTTTTCTAACTTGGCGGGAAGATTTAATAATGGTTGAAAATAAGAGGTAAAAAATAACCAGGCCTATAAATAGAGAACTTCTACCAAGCCAGGCATCAACTTTGTTTGGAGAGTAAAGAAGAGTTGAGACGACTGCACTAGTGGCAAAAAGGACTAAGGGGGCGAGCATGGGTGAGATGGTGAGGCGGACTGATTTGGTGGCAATGGAGTAAATTAGCCAAGAAATTAAACTGAGACTTGTTAAGGCTAAAAATAAGATTTGTTTTTGAAAGCCAAAAAAATCAGTGGTAATAGGTAAAAAGAAAAGCGGGGTGAGCAAAAGGCCGGCGGATAAGGTGGTTAAGCTGATTGTTTTTGAAAAACGAGAAATGGTTTCGGTATTCATAACATCAGTCTAAATAAGTTAAGGGGACTTGTCAAGTAGCAGTTTCCTCAAGGAGAAAAGTTAAAAAATTAAGTTTTGGGATTTTGATGGTTAAAAAATTAACCTTTCAATCGGCGCAAACGTGGTAATGA
>JBDRQW010000127.1:0-4452 GCA_043826085.1 Candidatus Beckwithbacteria bacterium
AATTCTCGGGTTTCTTGGTCACGTTTACTGGTCATTCTTGGTATTGATTACACCAACAATTTTTTAAGCAATTATTATATCGGTAGGTTTGGGGTGATTTAGATTGATATGTAAGTCCTTTCTAAACCCGTCCCTGAATCAGTGTTGGCACAATCGGTTGCATATTTTTTACCATCAGAGGCTTTTAATTTCAGTCCGTGACAAAATGTCACAACCTCACTACCCTCTTCTTTTAGTTGTTGTTTTAACTTCCTCCAATAAGCTCCTTGGTTAGCACTTTCGGATAAAACACCACACACATCTACTACCGAAAACCACCATTCGTTTTTGTAAATCTTTCTTCTGATTTTTTGGCCTTTGAAGATAGCTAGCTTTTCGTTAGTCATACTTAAACATATCCCGAATACTAGGCGAATGTCAATCTTTTGTTTTGTTTAATGCTATCTTGATTTATTTAAGCAAAAATATATCGATATGTTTGGGGTGATTTAGATTGATGTGTAAGTCTTTTCTAGGACCGTCCCTGAATCATAATATTAAACTTATTCTGAAGACTATGCGAATGTCAATCATTTGTTTCGTTTAATACTACCCGGGGGGTTTAATTTGGCTATTCTCCATTATTGGTAATCTCTTTTAGAGATTCACATATTTTTATTGAGTATACCAACAATTTTTTTAAGCAAAAATATATCGATAGGTTTGGGATAATTTAGATTGATGTGTCAGTCTTTCCCATGCCCGTCCCTGAATCAGTCCCTGAATCATCCGTTAATAATGAGAGGTTTGAGTATAAATGAAGCGTTAGAGGCTACTAAAAAATCTGTAGAAAGAGTTATCAAAGAAGATGAAAGATTTGGAATTAAAACAAACAGCAAAGGAATTAGCATAAAAGTGATATAATTAAATATTATATGACTGAAGTAGAAAGAAACTTAGCAATCTTTGAAGATCATCAAAGATCAATTGATAGCATGCAAAGGCTTTTAGAAATGTCTGGTTATTCAGTCGTTGGATTGGCAACTACTATGCAAGAAGCCCAAGCCTTAATTGACCAACTTAAAGATTTAGGTGTGAAAGTTGCCTTAGTTGATGGTAATTTAGTGGAAGGTGATTATTCAAATTATGACGGACAACAGATAATTGAACAGATTCAAGAGAAAGCTCCAGGCGTTAGAACCATAGGTCAACCAAGTAGAGGAAGTATCCCAGGAGCAAATTTTAATGTTTCTAAAGGTGAAAGTCCCCGTTCTTTGATAAACGCCTTAGAAGCAATTTTTTCAAGTAAATAGCTACAATAATTATAAGTCTATCCTCTTAAGTAGGATTAACATTCTATAATTGGTTAGTTTTTTAACAATAATTCCCTACCTCTGTTAAGTTGTGTCACTTAATTAACCATTATTCGACGGTGAAATTAAATATCGATAGGTTTAGAGTGATTTAGATTGATGTGTTAGGTTTTTCTAAACCCGTCCCTGAATCATAAAATACTGAGAATGTTTAAAATAACTGAATGGATAGGATTTGAATATAGGCTGTTTTTGAGTTTTACTAGAAACTTCAGATTTTAAAAATATATTGGAATAATATAGCGACAATAATGAGACCAATAAAGCAACTAAAGCTATAAATAAATTCGTATAAGAAAGTCTAGATGAGCTAATTTCGTACAATTTTCTATTACATGTTTCAATAATTTTGTTTTCTAAAGTGGTTAAGTACCATACTTGATTTGATAAAGCATTAATTGATGCATTTCTTTCACCAATATGTGTTGCAAGCATGCAGTTTTGAAATTCAAAGATATCATCATATAAATCTTCTATATCTAATTTTAGTAGGTCAAACTTTTTTAAAATACTGTTTAATTTGTTTTTATTCTTGTACCACAATGATGATGTATCTCTAGATTTTCCATAAAGGTTTCTTAATGAACTAATTAATCGTGTGGAATAAGAATGAAGTTCATTAGACCATCTAGTGTAATGTGTGAAATCAGTAAAAATATCTAATTTTTTTGGTGCATAGTGATATTTTTTGGGTGCTTCAAAGCCACCAGCCCGATTAGGATTTTTCTTAAGCTCTTTATAAACTATATTAAATGCTTGATGTTTGGTGTAAATGCGAGTTTTTTCCAAAATAAATCTTTATATTTTTATTTAAGTAGATAGCTTTCAATGTCTCCAAATATTTTTAAAACATCTTTTTCACATAACGCCGTAAAATTTTTTTCTTTAATTAAATCCCAATAGTTAGGTTTTAATGCTAAAACAACATTTTTGAAAACCTCTTTTCCAGGTAGCCATCTCCATTCTTCGTTTGTAATTACTTCATTTAACAAATCTTGAACTTTTTTGATTAATAAAGATGAGTCTTTAAACTCTTTTGTCGCTAGTTGTGTGAATTTATTAAGACCAGCTATTTGATCTTGTATTGTTTTTTTAGATAAACTTTTTTTAAAGCCAAATGTTAGTATTTTCTTTTTTGATAGAGTCCTAAAATAGGACGTTAAAATTATTTCAGATTCTTGTTTAATTTTTTCCCAAAAATCGGTGTTTTTAATACCCAACTTTTTTAATATACCTGGTTGATAAAGAAGATTTTCAATTTCAAAGCAGGGTAAATATCTAACTCTTTTATCAGACTCTTGTTTTGCAATTTCCACCCATTTTTGTAAATCTTTTTCAATGAGTTTATGAAATAATTTATCAGAATCTAATAGAGCGACTTTATTGATGTTTATCTCAGAGGATCCTGCCACTATTTGTAATAATTTTGTTTTGTCTTCATCATCTGGAGCTGAACCCATTGATGAAATAAAGATTTTTCTTTGATTACTTTTTTTGATTATTCTTTTTACTAAACCGACAGTGGTTGGAGAATTTATTCCCGATAGTTTTTTGTCGTGAGAATTTTCTATTAGTAAGAATGGTCCAGTAAGGTAATTGGACAAGAATTTAATTCCAAGTGCTTGAAATGCTTCAAGTTGTTCTCCGATTGATGTTATTTTTCCAAGTTTTCCATTTTTTAAAAGATAAAAGTTTGAGTTAGTGCTAAAGTGATCTATTAGTTCTGAGGAGTGCGTAGCTAGAATTACTTGATTTTTAATGGCAAGCTCTTCAATGAGTTCTGCTAACTTAAATAATTGTGAGCTATGAAGATGTAGTTCGGGTTCGTCAATTAGAACTACAAGTGAATTTGGCTCTTGTTGTAAAAGGCTTTTGAGTTTAAAAGAAAAATAAAGGTATTCTTTTTCCCCTCCGCTTAATTGTGAGAAGTCAAATTCGTTTCCAAGCTCATCTGTACAGAATATAAAATTACCTGGACGATTTAAATCAATTTGAATTTCTTTATTAAAATCAACCAGGCTATTATTTAATTCCTCTTTGAATCCTTGAATGCTTTTTTTAACAGCTTCTTCTTTTTCAAAGATTATTCTAATTATTGAATCATAGATTTCTTGAACGACAGATGCTGTTACATCAATTGTACCTTCAGGAACTGAATCAGTAGCAGGCTTCATTGTTTTTACTGATTGAAAAGGGCTATCTTGAGAGGAAGCAGTTGAAGAAACTATTCTATGGGATTTAATATACTCTGCTTTTAGGCGCTTATTGCTTGATTCTGGTTTTTCTCCATCAGATATTTCTGTGATTGCGTTTTTCCCAATCTCGTTTGTTTGTTTTATTTTATATGTCCACTGATCTTTTTTTTCTTGAATCTCTGCTCGAGCTACCAACTGAGGAGCGATTTTCCCTGAACCTTCTTTTTCCGTGTAAAAACTTTTGTTTATGTACTTTGGGTCAAAGGCTTCTTTGCCTGTAAAAGTGTTAATAAGGGAGAGTAATGTTGTTTTCCCACTGCCGTTTCTTCCAACAATAATGTTTAGGTTGTTCCCTAGTCCTATATTTTCTGCTGAGATTATTGGACCATATTTATTTATGGTTATTTTTTTTATTTTCATAATGGGTTAAGTAGATTATAGCATTGGTGATGTAATAATTTTATTGCCTAAGTTCTAAATGGAATCGCACCACCCTGCAATATAATGCGGGGTATGAAAAAAGCATCTAAAATCACTGCCCAAGAACGAGATCTAATTGCTGTTTGGTATTCCAAAGGACTATCGAGACGAAAGATAGCTAGAAAACTAGGTAGACACTACACTAGTATTGCTAGGGAAATTAAACGTAATAGTTTCAAACATAAATACTACATAGCTATCCATGCCCAAGCTAGGACTAGAGAAAGAGTAGTAGTAGCTAGAAAACGACCTACTTTAAAGAATCCTCAAGTTTACAAATGGACTCCTGACTTACCCAAATTAGTACGACAAACCCTAAAAACCTAACTTTTGGATAAAGTTATCCACATCACTTGAGGGGGAAGATGTTAGAGTAACAACTTCATTGGTTAGTTTGTTCTTAATTTTTGCATCTTTGACTGTTT
>JBDRQW010000128.1:0-9517 GCA_043826085.1 Candidatus Beckwithbacteria bacterium
ATTGATGAAAATAAAAAATTGGTAAAAAGTAAGGTATTAAAAACAATTAAAAGTGGCAAGAAACGGGTATTCAAGTTAACTACAAGATCCGGTAGAGTGATTAGAGCTTCGGCAAACCATCCTTTTTATACAATTTTTGGTTGGAAGAAGCTTGAAACTTTGAAAAAAGGCGAGAGGGTGGGAATAGCCAGAATTTTGCCGGTTGTACATGGTTCAAGTTCAAAACTACTTGGAAGTGATGAGAAAATTAGGTTATTGGCTCAAGTGGAAAAAGAAAAGATTATTCCTAAAGAAGTTTTTATGTTAGGGCAAAAAAAAGTAGAGATGTTTTTGAGGCATTTATGGGCGACTGATGGGTGTGTTAATGTATCAAAGAATAAAAGAGTCAAGATTTATTATGCCAGTTCCAGTAAAAAGTTGGTTGATCAGGTAAGCCACTTACTTTTAAGGAGTGGGATTGTCAGTACGATAATTGAAAATAAAAAGAAGGGTTACAAGGTAGTTTATCAGGTAGCTGTTAGTGGAGCTAAAATGCAGAAAAGGTTTTTTCATAAAGTTGGAGTCTTTGGAGCGAAAGAACAAATAGGAGAAAAAGCCTTTAAAATACTAATGAATTTAAAATCAAATTTAAATGTAGATGTATTGCCAAAAGATGTTTGGAAAATAATTGATGTGGTGAGAAAAGAGAAAGGGTTGAGTTGGAGGGATTTTGCTAAAAAACTTGGGATGTCGTACTGTGGATCTACTTTGTTTAAGTCCGGTGTCAGTCGAGAGAGAATGAAAAGGATTGGTGAGTTTTTGGATGATGATAGGATTCATAATTTGTCTAATTCTGATATTTATTGGGATGAAATAGTTTCGATAGAAAAACAAGGAATAGAGGAGGTGTTTGATTTAGTAATTGAAAAAGTACATAACTTTGTGGCAAATGATGTGATTGTGCACAACAGCGGAGGGATTGAACAGGACGCGGACGTGGTCATGTTTCTTTATCGTGAGGATCCGGAGGATCTTGAGAACTGTAAGTTGATGGTAGCCAAGCATAGAAACGGAGCTTTAGCTACAATTGATCTTAGATTTAGGGGCGATAGAATTAAATTCTACGGAATAGAAAAAAGAAGAAAAGGATAGGGTGTGCCAGAGGCGGGGATCGGACCCGCACGGCCGTGAGGCCACGCGATTTTGAGTCGCGCTTGTCTACCAATTCCAACACTCTGGCATTGAATTTATTTTAACATAAATGCTTGACGATTTCAGGTAATACTTGTATAGTATGTAATACTTATTATTAAGTATTACTTAATTATATGCAAGCAATTACTACAGTTACTCAAAAAGGACAGATAACTTTACCCAAATTATTTAGAGAACAGGTAAATATAAATTTATTTGATAAAGTAGTAGTCAAATTAGGAAATGGAAAATTGATTATTGAACCAACTGAAGATATTTTAGATATAGCCGGAAGTTTTAAACCTAAATTTAATAAAGATAAATCTGCGTTGGATGCTAGAGAGGCCATGGAAAATAATTATTCTAGATTTTGATGAAGAGAAAATATTTTATTGATACTAATATTTTTATTGAAGTATTGACTGGCAGAGATAATACTAAATATGAGGATTGCTATAAACTGTTTAAAAAAATTAAAACAAACCAAATTCAGGCAATGACATCTAGCGTGGTAGTTGCGGAGTTAGTTTGGACACTGAAAACTTTTTATAAGTTTTCTCGAGCAAGAATTACTAGAGGTTTGAAAAGCATTAAGAGATTGAGGGGGTTGAAAATTATTGATAGTTATCAATTTGATGAAACAATAAAGATTTTTGAGCAAAAATCAGTTAAGTATATAGATGCAATGATTGCTTCGATTAAGCCTTTGCAGGAAAAAAAATGGGTGATAGTATCATATGATAAAGATTTTGATAAAATTGGTATAAAAAGATTGGAGCCGAATAAAATATGATTAATGTCAATCAATTGAGAAATGGAAAAGCTTTTAGTGAAGATGGTGATCCGTTTTTAGTTTTAAAGTATGAGTTTACCAAGATGGGGCGGGGGACAGGGAATATTAAGGTCAAGGTTCGTAACCTTGAGTCAGGGGCGGTGGTAACTAAAACTTATACTACCGGTAATAAAGTCCAGGATATTCAATTAACAAAAACAACTATGCAGTTTTTGTATAGCGATGGTGAAAATAGTTTATTTATGGATCCGGTTACTTTTGAGCAGATCGAGATTAGCAATAAATTGATCGGTGATCAAAAATCATACTTGGTTGAGGGGATGGAGGTTAGTTTGTTATTTTGGGAAGAGAAGGCTTTATCAATAGAGCTACCGACCAAGATGACTTTTGAAATTGCCGAGACTGATCCCGGTGAAAAAGGAAACAGTGCGACCAAGGTGTTAAAACCTGCCACTTTGGTTAGTGGCTTGGTCGTGAATGTGCCATTATTTGTAAATAAGGGTGATAAAGTGGTGGTAGATACCAGAAGCGGTGTTTATCAAGCCAGAGGCTGACAGGCGTGGAGAGAGCTAAATAAAAGTAGCCAGAACAAAGATAAGGGCTATGGTTATTTGGGTAACTAAACCCCAAGGAAAGTCCATTTTTGAGTGAAGTTTTGATTGAAGTTTTTTGATGGAAGAAAAGGGCGGAAAGTTAAAGTTAAAGATGTGATAAGGAGCTTCAAGCCAGTCGGGAAGTTGGGCGGTGAACATCATTGAGAGAAGATACCAGGTAGGGACAGTAGAGGAAAAAATCAAATAACCTAAACTAAAACCAATCAGGGCATCGCTAAGGGCCAGGATAATAAGTTTTAATTTTGGTCTTTTAATACTTCTACCACCATAGTCCCAATGAGGACATAGATCTGCCAAAAAGTGAGACAATAAGCTTAAAGGAAAGCCAAGATATGGATTGGGAATTAATTTGGCAATGGAAGCACCTATAATTGCATGTGAAGCATCTAGCATGGATTATATTGTATACTACTTATTATATGTGGCCAACTTTATTATCAATCGGACCGATAGCGATTCACTCTTTTGGAGTTTTGGTTTTTTTGGGAATTTTTTTTGGCGGTTTTGTTTGGTGGCAAAAGGGGAGGGAAGAGAGTTTTGATGAAGAGTTATTGATGGATATTTATTTATCTTCTTTAGTGTCTTCATTGTTTTTAGGCAGAGTTTGGTACGTAGTTATTAACTGGTCTTTTTTTACCGGCAGTGTTTATAGAATGTTATTTTTAACTAAGTTTCCCGGATTATCTTTTGAGGGAGTTTTAGTTGGAGGCTTATTGGGCTTGGTAGTTTTTTCTTTAAAAAAATCTTTTGATATTTGGAAAGTGCTAGAGTTAAGCGTTTATTCACTTTTAATTATTGAAGCTCTGGCTTTTGTTGGGAGTTTTCTTTCCGGAAGTAACTTGGGGAGTAAAACCAGTTTGTTTTTTGGAGTGCCTTTCCCCGGGGTTTCCGGCAGAAGATATCCGGTCCAGTTGATTTATGTAGTTTGTTTTTGGGGATTGTATAAATTACTTAAGTTTTTTGAAAAAGAGTATCGAGGTTTTTCATGGTACTCTTCCCTAAAAGGGGAAGCTCGCCCGGGATTTTTGATTGCCAGTTATTTAATCGGGATTGGTTTAATTCACGCGGTATTAGGATTTATTTCAGAGAGTAGTAATTTGAAATTTTCCTTAACTCTTGTATTTGTGGGTGTCTTGATTTTATTTCTTCGTTCAGGTATAAATTTAAAACGTGAGAATAAAAAAAGTCTTGATAAAATTAAAAACCCACTGCAAATTAAAGAAATCAGGCGGGTAAGTAAAAAAAGAAAAAAGAAAGGCTTTGATTTTAAATAATCAACCAAGGGCTGATAAATATGTCATTGATAAAATTTCCATTAAAAATTTTAAAGCCGGTTTATAAACACTTAAAAACCGAGGAGGTTAAATTAAAAAGACGAAAGCAGGCCTTGGAGGCTGAGGATCCATTTAAAGATGAGGATAGAGTTAATGATAATGCCGCAGTTGACACTGATGTAAAAGAAAAAGTTGGGCACGAGAGGATAGCTGCCTTAAAGCTTGAGATTGATAAAACTTTGATTAGAGTAAGGAAGGCCTTGACTCGAATTAAAGTAGGTAAGTATGGACTGTGTGAAAGTTGTAATAAAATGATTGACACTGATAGATTGGCGATTGATCCGACGGTAACAGATTGTATTAAATGCGCCAGTAAAACTAAGGCGTGAAGCCATGGTTATAAAAAAGATATTTGAAGATAAGTTTTTGTTGGTGTTAAATAAACCTTCAGGTTTGGTGGTGAATAATTCAAACTCAACCGGGAATATGATCACTCTTCAAGATTGGTTGATAGAGCACGAAATTGGAATGGGGGTAGAGAGAAATGGAATTGTTCATAGAATAGATAAGGAGACTAGCGGAATCTTAATAGTGGCCAAGACCCAAGTAGCAATGGATTTTTTGCAAAGACAGTTTAAAGAGAGAAAGACAACCAAGATGTACATGACTATGGTGCACGGTAAAATGATTTTAAAAGAAGGTCGAGTGACAGCTCCGATTAGTAGAAATCCTTTTAATCGAACCAGGTTTGGTGTTTTTGTTGGAGGCAAAGAAGCGGAGACCAGGTATGAGTTGGTTGATATGTATAGACGAGGCGGTCAAGAGTTTTCTTACTTAAAGGTATTCCCGAAAACCGGAAGGACGCATCAAATTAGAGTTCATATGAAGTATCTTGGTCATGGGGTGGTTTCGGATGAGTTTTACGCAGGTAGAAAAACAGCCAGAAAAGACAGGCTTTGGTGTCCTCGTTTGTTCTTACAAGCGGTTAGTTTAAGGATAAAACATCCGGTATCCGGTAGGGATTTAATTTTTGAGATTGGTTTAGCCAATGATTTGAAGAAAGTGCTCAATAGTATGGAAAAAGATTGATATTTGGCACCACATGAATCTATACTTAATGTTAGCAGTGGGATGCAAAAGACTAACTAAGAGTGATGTGATATAGTTTGATGTGTTATGAATAGATCAAAAAAGAAAACTTCAAGATGGCGTAGGGAACAACTATATTTGGGTATTTTTTTTATTTTGTTAATTTGTTTCTTAGTAATATTTAATTTTTTATGGCAAAGAGCAAGAGCTAGTATTTGGGATGGATCCAGCAGGATTGGTATAGTAACCTTTGAAAAAGAAGAATTGGATTTAACAGTAATGCTACCAAAACAAAAAAAGATTGTTTCTTTTAAGTTGCCTTTTAATACGTTAGTTGAAGCTCCCTTTGGTTTTGGCGAGTATCAATTAGGTAATATTTATAATCTTGGAAAGTTGGAGAATGAAGGTGGAAAGTTGCTGATGAAAACAATTCAAAATAATTTCGGAGTATTTGTTTCAGGTTTTAAGGTTATGGGTAAATCTAATTTAACTTGGTGGGATATTTTAAGAATAACTTGGTATGAATCAATGGTGGCCGATAAAAGAAAAGTGGTTAACTTGGTAAACGAGCAAGTTTTGGAAGAAGGAAACTTAGCTGACGAAACTAAAGTTTTAAGGATAAAAACTTTATTATTAGATGAGTTGATTAACCATGAATTATTTGATGAGAAATTGTTGGCCGAGGAGTTAGAAATTGCAGTTTTAAATGCTAGCGGTGGAGAGGGGGTGGCTTTTAATCTTTCCAGATTAATTAGAAATATTGGCGGTGATGTGACTGTGGTTTCTAATCTAGATGTTATTGAAAAATCTATTATTCAAATAAACACAGAACAAAATTTAAAAAGTTATACTGTTGAAGTTTTGGCTAGTATTTTTAATATTAAAAAGATCGAGTTGGTTGAGAATAATCAGTTTAGAGCTGATGTCATGGTGTTAATTGGTAAGGATTATCTTTCTTTGAGGTGATAAAATTGAAATATGTCAGGGCATTCTAAATGGTCAACAATTAAGCACAAAAAGGCGATTGAAGATAATAGAAGGGGCAAGGTTTTTACTAAATTAGTTAAAGCTATAATTATTGCCGCTCGCGAGGGCGGGGCTGATCTGACCACTAATTTTAAGTTAAGGTTGTGTGTTGATAAAGCTAAACAGGCAAATATGCCTAAAAAAAATATAGAGAGGGCGATTGAGAAAGGTTCGGGAGAGAGTGGAGGCGAGGCTTATGATGAGGCGGTATACGAAGGTTATGGGCAGGCGAAAGTGGCAGTTATTATTGAGGTGGTAACTGATAATAAAAATCGGACCGCTTCTGAGTTGAAACAAGTTTTTGATAGGAGTGGGGGATCGTTGGGACAAACCGGTTCGGTGAGTTTTTTGTTTGATAAAAGAGGCAGAATTATAGTTGAAAAGGTGGGTAATGGGGATGATCAGATGTTGGAGTTGATTGACTTTGGCGCTTTAGATGTAGTGACGGGGGATACTTATATAGAAATTTTGATTGAACCAAATAAACTATTTGAGATGAAAAATAAGCTGGATTCTTTATATAAAATTTTAGAAGCCGAGTTGGTTTATTTGCCCAAAAATTTAATTGAGCTAGAGGATAGTGTGAAAGAAAAAGTAATTAATTTTTTGGAAACATTAGATGATATGGATGATGTACAGCAAGTTTATTGTAATGCTGGGATATGACAAAAAGAGTTAAGTTAGTGATTACTTCTTTAGTTTTGACTTTGGGTATTTTTGGAGTTCAGTTGATTGATGTTGAAGCTAGATATCAGGCGATTGGTTTGTTGGCGGGGTTTGCTTATGGTTTGTCTGCCTGGGCTCTTTTTGAAGATCTAAAGGGGGTCGAGTGGTTTACGGTTTTGATATTACCGGTGATGTACTCGGTGTCAGTAGCATTGTTTTATTTTTTACTTCCGGAGAGAATTTTGAGTAAAATGTTGATTTTGACGGGATTCGGAGTCGGTATGTATGCTCTACTTTTGACAGAGAATATCTTTAATGTGGCGGCGGTTAGAACCATACAGTTACTAAGGGCAGCCCATGCGGTTGGGTTCTTATTGACTTTAGTGGTAGCTTTTTTTCTTTGGGATACAATTTTTTCTTTTAGACTAATGCCTTGGTGGAACGCGCTTTTGGTATTTATTACCAGTTTGCCGTTGATATTGTCATCTTTGTGGAGTGTTAATCTTGAGATTAAGTTAAGCCGGGAAGTTTGGAGTAATTCTTTGGGATTAAGTTGGGGCCTATTTACTTTGGCGTTGGCGATTAGTTTTTGGCCGGTGACTATCATTATGGCATCACTGTTTTTGGTTACCGGTTTATATGTTTCGTTGGGCCTACTTCAATACAAGTTATCAGGGAGATTGTTTTTAAAGACTGTAAAAGAGTATTTGTGGGTCGGGGTGGCGGTGTTTATGATAACTTTATTTTTAACTCGTTGGGGATAATTTTTTTGGGTTAGCAGATTAAAGGGGGGAGTAACAAGAATTACTATAGGGCCTATAGTAATTAATCCTATAGTAAAGTAGGGTAGTTTTCACGAAATTTATGAATAGTTTTCATGAGTCGTATATAAGTAGTGATCTAGTTTGATGTGGATAACTATTGGGGGGTAGTGGTGGGCCTAAAAAAAGATATCTATTGAAGTTAGGGTAGAGGTGGGGTTATTGATGTTAATAAAGTAAAGTAAGTTACCATAGTAAGGCCATCCCTTTTGAAAAGAAATTGACGATATTATTTGTTTACGTTGTTTATTCGGGTTCATACTGCGTCGCACAATGTATCTTTTGCGACGTTGACCTTGGGGTCAAGGGGAGGGTCATAGAATGATATATTTCCCTTGGAGGTAGATTTTTTTAATTTTCAATATTATTTATCAGTTTTATTTTTTGTAAAACTTCCCCACTTGTGTCATTTGCTCATTTTTTCGATTTCCAAACATTAACCGAAAATATCAAACAAGTCCCCACTTAGTCTTTGTAGATCAATGGACTGCGGTTATCGTAAGTCCCTATTTACTCTAAAGTGAGCTTAAAATTGATTTGGTGGCTTTTTCTTGAGGTAGAAAGGTTATTTTTTACCTTGGAACTCAGCTAAATATTGATTTAAGAAGAGTTTCAAGAACTTTAACCGTGGTTTGGTAATTTTTTTGGCAGTTTTAGTGTGAAGTTGTCTGCGTCTTGAATAATTTTTTCTTCGATAGTGTTTAGTTGGTAACTCCGACTGTAGCGATGTTTTAGAATGCAGTTTTTTACTTGGTCAATGGTAGCATATTTTAGTTTTGGCATACTATGTCGTACAATATTGCAGTGATGCTTTATTTTTGGTATTATGATTGTAGGGAGATTTTTATTTTTCTATTTGCTTATTAATTATCCACAGGCTATACCTATAGTAATCAAAAATAAGGTATCAAAAAGGACTGACATATCAATCTACTTAGTAGTTATCCACATATTGGCAGAACGAGAATATGAGTGCTAGAGAGAAAACGCTAAGAAAAAGCGAAGAAAATCTCTTAGAATACATGGAGGAGTATTTGGAGTATTTGGAAATTGAGAGGAATTGTTCGCACTTGACTCGAAGAAATTATCGTCATTACTTGAGTAGATTTATAGCTTGGGCTGTAAATTATAAGAAGAATTTTAAAATTGAAGAACTGACCTTAAATGAGGTGACTAAGTATCGGCTGTTTTTGGCTCGTTTCATGACTAAAAGAGGCCAGCTCTTGAGTAGAGTGACTCAAGCATATCATGTAATAGCTTTTAGATCGTTTTTAAAGTATTTGATAAAAAGAGATGTAGAAACTCTAGCTCCCGAGAAAATTGAGCTACCCAAAACAGATAGCAAGTCATTAAAATTTTTAAATTCTGAGCAGATTGATAGGTTACTTAATTCACCCAATATATCAAGTTTACCCCAATTGAGAGATAAGGTAATATTGGAAGTTTTATTTTCAACTGGATTGAGAGTTTCGGAGTTAACTAGACTTAATCGAGACGAGATTGATTTAAAGAGGCGGGAGTTTGGGGTGATTGGTAAAGGTGGTCGGCCAAGAGTGGTTTTTTTGTCAAAACGAGCAGTTAAGTGGATAAAAAGATACTTGGAGGTTAGACTTGATGACTGGAAGCCATTGATTATTCGGTTCGGGGGTAAAATTGACGAGGCGAATCGGGGCGAGAAAATGAGGTTGACTCCCCGATCGGTTCAAAGAATTGTAGAGAAGTATGTGCGAAAATCTAAGATTCCTATTAAGATTACTCCGCATGGTTTAAGGCATAGTTTTGCTACAGACTTATTAATGGGCGGGGCTGATATTAGGGCAGTTCAGGAAATGTTGGGACACAAAAATATTGCTACCACTCAAATCTATACTCATATTACCAACAAACAACTTCGACAGATTTACGATAAACATCATGATAAACATCATTCTGGAAATAAGTGATCCTGCAGGGTTTATCCCTGCAGGTGAAAAAATAAGTGATTTAACTGAGGGGACTGCAGGGATAAACCCTGAAGGTGTATAATTTAGTTATGCCTGGGAAAAATATAATTAAAGAGTA
>JBDRQW010000129.1:0-7086 GCA_043826085.1 Candidatus Beckwithbacteria bacterium
AGCTCTTTAAAAGAGACAACTTTACTAAACGTTTAAAAGCCGGAGACACTGTCTGGTATCACGAAACCCTATATCCCTTGCTTCAAGGCTATGACTCGGTTGTTATGAATGTAGATCTTGAGATCGGTGGCACCGATCAAATTTTCAACATGCTCGTCGGTCGGGAACTCCAAAAAAAGATGAACAACAAAGAGAAATTTGTTCTTGCCTGCAAAATGATCATGGGCACCGATGGTAAAAAAATGAGCAAAACCAGCAACAACTGTATTTACCTCACCGACACCCCCAATAATATCTACGGAAAACTCATGGCTGTTCGAGACGAACTTTTACACGACTACTATGAATTCTTTACCGATATTGACTTAAAGACGCTTGATTTATCCGACCCTTTATCAGCCAAGAAAAAACTGGCCTTAATCATCACAGCTCAATTCCATGGTGATAAAAAAGCTTTAGTAGCTCAAACCCACTTTGAAACCACTTTTCAAAAAAAAGCTCCGGAATTTAACCAAACTATTACAAACCAAAAAAATATTATCGACACTATTTCTCAAGTTCTCCCCAGTAAAACTCAAGCCAAAAGACTAATCTTAGATGGAGCCGTAGATATTAATAACCAAACTATAAAAGATTTTAATCACAAAACTAACATAGGAGACAAAATTAAAATCGGTAAAAAAACTTTTGTAAAAGTTATATGAGACTAACCAAAAAACAACGTAAAATCTTTGGAGTCGTAGTAGCCATAGCCACCCTTAGTTTACTTCTAAGCTCACTTATGCCACTTTTCTACTCTCTCTAGCAGAGAGCCTGCAGGGTTTATCCCTGCAGGCAAAAAATTAACAATAATTCCCTCAAGAACCTGCAAGGATAAACCTTGCAGGTGAAAAAAGATGAAAAAAATAACTTTGGTGTCTCCTGTCAATCAAATTCCTTTCGTTGGGCCCACTTACCTTACTCGCCTTCATAAACTAAACATTTTTTCCATCAAAGATCTTCTTCACCACTACCCATCAAGACACGATGATCTCTCCATTATCACCAAAATAATCTCGGTCAAGCCAAACCAAGTCTTTACCATCAAAGCCGAAGTTGTCTCTTGCCAAAACATCTTCACTAAAAATAACAAAAAAATCCAAGAAGCAATTATCAAAGATCAGTCTGGGTCAATTAAAGCAATTTGGTTTAACCAAATATATATACCAAATACTCTTAAAGGGGGGACTAATGTTTCATTTTCCGGCAAAGTTGGTTGGTTTAATAGAAAACTTACTCTAATTTCTCCTCAATACGAAGTTATCGGTTTCAATAATAACAAAAATCTTCACACCGGCAGACTAGTCCCAATTTATCCGGAAACCTCTAAGCTTTCTTCAAAGTGGCTTCGATCAAGAATAAATTGGTGTTTAGAAAACTTAAAAACCGAGCTTAAAAAAGACTGGCTTCCGGAAAATATTAAAAAAAATCAACACTTAATTAATCTTGGCCCAGCTATAAATAACATTCACTTTCCGGATAATAATCAAAGCCTTGAGCTTGCCATTAAAAGGCTTGAGTTTGACGAAATGCTTCTTCTTCAACTAAACGCCTTACAAAAAAAGAAACAGTGGCAACAAAAAAACCTAAGCCACCAACTGATCATTAACCAAAAAAAAATCCTAAAACTAATCTCTGACTTGCCCTTCAAACTAACTAAAGCTCAAAATACTTGCATCAAAGAAATTCTAACTGACTTAAAAAAACATAAACCCATGAATCGTTTACTCCAGGGAGATGTTGGTTCAGGTAAAACCATTGTGGCCGCCATTACTATCTACGTCAGTTACTTAAACGGCTTTAACTCAATCATCATGGCTCCCACCACTATTCTGGCTAACCAACACTATAACTCCTTAAAAGAAATCTTTGCCAAAACCCAAATAAAAATCTCTCTTATTACCTCAAGTTCCAAACAAAATATAGATAAAGCCGATATTCTAGTCGGTACTCATGCACTCCTGTTTAAAAAAATTAACAGTCAAAAAATTGGCGTTTTAGTCATCGACGAACAACACCGTTTTGGAGTTAAACAAAGATCGGCTTTCTTAGGAGTTACCAAAAAATCCACTCCACACACCCTGACTATGACTGCCACTCCAATTCCAAGAACTATAGCTCTCACCGCTTACGCCGACCTTGATATGTCACTCCTGGATGAAATGCCGAAAGGCAGAAAACCAATCAAAACTTGGATTGTTCCTGTCAAAAAAAGACTAGATGCTTATAACTGGATAGCCAAAGAAATCAAAAAACACCATACTCAAGCTTTTATAGTCTATCCCTTAATCGATCCATCCGAATCAGAAACTCTAAAAGATATTAAAGCGGCTACCAACGAGTTTAATCAATTAAAGTCCATCTTTAGTCATTTAAACTTAAGCCTGCTTCACGGCAAAATAAAAGACAAACAAAAACAAATCATTATCAAAAAATTCCAAAAAAACAAAACCAATATTTTAGTCTCTACTCCGGTTATCGAAGTTGGTATTGACATCCCCAATGCCACCATAATTCTAATTGAATCTGCCGAGCGCTTTGGTTTAGCCCAACTTCACCAACTAAGGGGTCGAGTCGGTCGTAGCCACCACTCATCTTATTGTTTAATCTTTTCTGGCTCGACCAAAGAAGACACTCTTTCCAGATTAAAGGCCATGGAAACCCTCAACTCCGGATTAAAACTTGCTGAACTCGATTTAAAATTAAGAGGACCGGGAGATCTTTATGGCTTAAAACAACACGGCTTTACTAACCTAAAATTAGCTTCACTTACAAACACCCAATTAATCAAAAAAACTAAAAACATTGCTATAAACATTATTGACAATTACCCGTCTCTATTGAAAAAAATATCACTAGAGAGTAAAATAGAAACAATTACCTTAAATTAAATATGCCGGCAGTACCAAAAAGAAAAAACTCAACCAGAAGAAAAGGAAAGCGTCGAGCCGCTATCAGCCTAAAAAAACCAAATCTTTCTAAGTGTCCCCATTGTGGCCAATTAAAACATTCTCATCAAATCTGTCCTAATTGCAATCAATACTAATCTAAACTCATGAAAGTCAGCTCTGACCCTAGACACAAAAACAGAATTAAGTTGTTTAAAAAACTCTTCACCGTCGGCTTTCCCGGCAAAGATTCTTATCCTCCTTCAATTCAGCCCATTACAGATAACTTAATAAAAATCGATAAACTAATCGAAAAAAGAGCCCCGGAATGGCCCATCAACAAATTAAACAAAGTTGATCTTGCCATATTAAGACTGGCTATTTACGAACTTAAGTTTGAAAAAAAAACTCCCGAAAAAGTTATTATTGATGAAGCTGTCGAACTAGCCAAAAAATTTGGCACAGAAAAAACCCCAAAATTTATAAACGGAGTCTTAGGCTCTATCATTAGTATATGAAAACCATAGCCAACTACACTTTCAAAAATCAAAACTTACTCACCACAGCCCTAACTCATCGCTCTGCCCTAAACGAAAAAAATGATTATAAAGAGTCATACGAACGATTAGAATTTTTAGGCGACGCTGTCCTGGAATTAGTTGTTTCAAGTTATTTATTTAAAACCTATCCAAAAATCAAAGAAGGTGAATTAACTCACCTTAGATCTAATATTGTTCAAACCAAAACCTTGGCTGCCACCTCAAAAAAACTAAAACTGGGAAGCCTACTGATTTTTTCAAGCGGAGAAACTAAAGCAAATGGTAATCAAAATATCTCAATTCTGGCTGACTGCTTTGAATCTATTGTTGGTGCTATCTATATAGATAAAGGTTATAAATATGCAGAAAAATTTATCAAAAATCACCTGCTGACAAACTTAAAAAACATCCTTAAAAACATTCAAATTACCGACTACAAAAGTCAACTTCAAGAACTTTGGCAACTTAAATTAAAAATAGCTCCAATTTACAAACTTATAAAAACCTCTGGGCCTGACCATCAAAAAACTTTTACTGTTAATGTTCTCCTAAAAAATAAAATTATGGGCAAAGGAGCCGGTATGTCCAAACAAGAAGCTCAACAAATTGCAGCCAAAGATGCTCTTGAGAAGAATAAAATTATCTGATAGTATTAGCCATCTCAAATAAACATATTTATGCTAAAAATAAAACTCAGTAGAACAGGAAAAAAAGGTTACGCTAGCTACAAAATCATTGTCAATGAAGCCAGAAGTAAACGTGATGGTCGCTATCTTGAAGAACTGGGCACTTACGACCCAAACACTAAACCATTATCAATTAAAATAGACAAAAAAAGATTAAGCTATTGGCTGGAAAAAGGGGCTCAACCCACTAACACCGTCAGGCGCTTAATAAAAAAATATGCTTGATTTAGTTAAATATTTGGTCACCACCATTGTTGACCACCAAGATAAAGTCAAAGTCAACCAAACAGTTGACGAAAGCCAGACTCAGATCATTACTATCAATGTTGATCCTGAAGATATGGGTAAAGTCATCGGTAAAGGTGGCAAAATCATCAATTCCATCAGAGAACTAGCCAAAGTCAAAGCTATTAAACAAGGTCTTAGGGTTAGAGTAATCCTTGAAGACCAGATGAAAACAGATCAACCTTCCCTGTCTGAGCCATCGGCAATACCGTCTCATACGCCTTAAAAGAAAATAATTGATTTAACAAAGCTTCATCTTTTTTATCAAGAAATTCCACTGCCTTGTCAACCGAACCTAAGCTTGTTGGCGGTGGCTGAAAATAGGCTAATACCTTAATATCAGCCACAACCATTATAGCTTCATCTTTAAAAAAAGTATTAGTTTTAATAGACAAATCTAATTCATCAATCTTCATTAATGGGGCTGTTTTTTCAAGATCTTTCATAAACAAAGCTATAGTATCAAAGTCACCAACGACTTGAAATCCAAACTTAAGATCTTTAAGTTCTCCAACTAAATCCTTTTCTTCACTCTCACTGCTCAATACCCCCGGCCTTAAAGTTATTTTTCCAAAAGAAAGATTATGATTCTTTGATAACTGAGACAAAGACCCCAATAAAGCCACTACCGGTTTTTTAGACGGAAAAACTGTTTCCATTTTTTTCACTCTCTTATCAATCAAGACCTTATCAATTCCCTCCAAAAATTCTAATTTAATATTAAGTTTTGCCTGATCAGCTTTAAGTGATTTATTGGTATCCAGTCTTAACTTTAATTTAGATATCACCGGACCAAAAACAATAAAAGATAATAATAACCCTGCCAAAAAAAACAAAACCAACTTTTTTTGTTTTAATATATTAAAACTTGATTTACTTCTATTCATTTATACTTTTATATCTAAGCTAATTGTTAAATCAAAAGATAGACTGCCATCTTTCCCCAAAGAAATGCTATTTACCACTGCCTTTGTAATCCCTAATTTATAAGCCCTAGAATCTTGAACTCGATCAAACAACAAGTTTAAAGTCTGATAATTAGGCACACTGCCGGACAATGAAATTTCTCCGGTAGTCTCAACCTGAAAACCATTTATGGCGGTTCCGTCGGGAATTAAACTAAAAACCGTTTCAATGACCGCATTATGAATTTCTTGAGATTTAATCAACCCCTCAAAAGTTTTTAATTTACCGGTTAAATAAACTTGCTTACTCTCAACATCAGACAAATTCTCTATTCTCTCTTTGGCTATTTTTATTTGACCATCCAATTTCAAATTTTTTTTATTAACCATCAAACTATAAGCAGTTATAGACAGCATTACTGCTCCAAGAAAAATTAACCAAGCCAAAAGCGATCTGGTTAATAAAATAATTAACTTTTGTTTTTTATTAATTTTTCTTATTTTTTTTGAATAAAGATTAATATCCATATTAAACCAATCCTTTGATTGCCAATCCGGCCACTATAGCTAGTTCCGGACTATTTTCTTTGGTTATAAATTTATTAAAATTTTCATCTTTAATAAACTTCAAAGCCGGATTTCCCATTACCACCTCTATATTAACTTTCTTAACCAAATAACCGCTTAACCCCGGCAGTAAAGCCCCGCCACCCGTCATTACCAATTGTTCCGGCGCTTTATTCAGGCCTTGTTGCTTTAAATATACAAAAGATTTATTTATCTGATCCACCACCTGATCCACTAACCGCAACAAAACTTGAGCTACCTTACCTTCAAGTAAATCCAGCCTAATTCCATAAGTTATTTTATACTGTTCTGCTTGATCAGCCGGCAATTTTAATTCATTTACCAAAGAATTAGTCATAGTCATTGATCCAATCGGCATTGAATTCAAAAACATTGGCACCCCTTTATCAAGAATCATCATATCCGTAGTCTTATGACCAAAAGACACCAATAATTGAGTTTTTGACATATCGGTAAACACCCTTTTTAAAGAAAATAATTCTGTCTCCAAACTTTTAGGAATCAAACCAACCTCATCCATCATTAAAGTTAACTTATCAAGTCTCTCTTTAGCCACGGCAATCAATAAAACTTTCATACTGCTATCAGCTTCATTTTCAGTCGATTTACTCAACACTTGATGAAATAACTCAACCTCAGATAAAGCCACCGGCACATATTGTTCAGCCTCATATTGAATCGAAGAAGCCAACTCAGTTGAAGATAGTAGGGGAGTGGTCACAATTCTGGTATAAACATCGCTCTCAGGCAAAGCCACATTAACTTCAGTAGTCGGCTTAATTAAAGACTCTTTTATCACCTCTTTAATCACTTCAACTTGATCTCTTCCGGAAGTTAAAGACGAAGCAAAACGTTTTAATTTAAATCCCGCTTGAGTCTTTTCCGCCTGAAGTACTTTAACCGAAGACGATCCAATATCTAATCCAAAAAAATTACTCATAGGCAGTCTTAACTTTTATTATTGCTTAATTATACTTTGTCCGGAAAATAATGCATAGTCAAAAATAGATGGAGCCGCCGGATTGGTTCTAACTACTTCAATTGCCTTTGACTCTAAAGTATCGGTTTGAGCTCTAGAATTTATTAGATATGCTTGATCAGGTAAATCAGCATCTCCCGTTACCCTTATACTAACCTTATTATATAAAGGCCTAAT